>NC_014836.1:2090000-2335000 GCF_000177635.2 Desulfurispirillum indicum S5 | reverse complement strand
CGAGGTTAAGTCGTTAGACGCAGCCGTAGTGAAAGCGAGCCTGAATAGGGCGTCAGTAGTATGCAATAGACGCGAAACCAAGTGATCTACGCCTGTCCAGGGTGAAGCTTTGGTAACACAAAGTGGAGGCCCGAACCAGTATGGGTTGAAAACCGTTTGGATGAGGTGGGCGTAGGGGTGAAAGGCCAATCAAACTTGGAGATAGCTCGTTCTCCTCGAAATATATTGAGGTATAGCCTCGAGTGTTTGTTTATGGGTGTAGAGCACTGAATCGGCTAGGGGTCCCACCAGATTACCAAACCGAATCAAACTCCGAATCCCATAAGCCCAAGCTCGGGAGTCAGAGCGCGAGAGATAAGTTTCGTGCTCGAGAGGGAAACAGCCCAGACTATCAGCTAAGGTCCTTAAGTGTGTGTTAAGTGGAAAAGGATGTGGGTTTGCCCGGACAACCAGGAGGTTGGCTTAGAAGCAGCCATCCTTTAAAGAAAGCGTAATAGCTCACTGGTCGAGTGAACCTGCGCCGAAAATATAACGGGGCTCAAACACACCACCGAAGCTATAGGATCAACCAAGTTGTTGATCGGTAGAGGAGCGTTGTGTACAGCGATGAAGGTGTTTCGTAAGGAATGCTGGAGCGTACACGAGTGATCCTGCAGGCATGAGTAACGAAAAAATGGGTGAGAACCCCATTCGCCGAAAGCCTAAGGTTTCCTGTGCAATGTCAGTCAGAACAGGGTGAGTCGGCCCCTAAGGCGAGGCCGAAAGGCGTAGTCGACGGGAAACAGGTAAAAATTCCTGTACCACATATCAACACGACGCGGGGACGGAGAAAGGTATCCGAGAGAACTGATGGAAGTGTTCTTTGAAGGGTGTAGGCTCAGGTGTAGTGAAAAGCGCACCTGATAAAAGCTGAGGCCTAATAACGAGAATCTTCTTCGGAAGATTCAAGTCGGAAATCCTCTGCTTCCAAGAAAATCCGCTAAGGTTCATTGGTATGTGACCGTACCGCAAACCGACACAGGTAGGCAGGTAGAGAATACTAAGGCGCACGAGAGAACTCCAGCTAAGGAACTCGGCAAATTGACCCCGTAACTTCGGGAGAAGGGGTGCCCCATTATGGTGATAGGACTTGCTCCTTGAGCCAGAAGGGGTCGCAGAGAATAGTCCCAGGCGACTGTTTATCAAAAACACAGCACTCTGCAAACACGTAAGTGGACGTATAGGGTGTGACGCCTGCCCGGTGCCGGAAGGTTAAGAGGAGAGGTCAGCGCAAGCGAAGCTTTGAATCGAAGCCCCGGTAAACGGCGGCCGTAACTATAACGGTCCTAAGGTAGCGAAATTCCTTGTCGGGTAAGTTCCGACCTGCACGAATGGCGTAACGATCTGGGAGCTGTCTCGGCTGGAGACTCGGTGAAATTGCATTAGCGGTGAAGATGCCGCTTACCCGCAGCAAGACGGAAAGACCCCGTGCACCTTTACTATAGCTTGGCAATGATACTCGGTGTAGTATGTGTAGGATAGGTGGGAGGCGATGAAGCGTGTACGCCAGTATGCGTGGAGCCATCCTTGAAATACCACCCTTACTGCACTGGCTATCTAACTTACGCCCCTTATCGGGGTGAAGGACATTGTCTGGTGGGTAGTTTGACTGGGGCGGTCGCCTCCGAAAGAGTAACGGAGGCGCGCGAAGGTTCCCTCAGGACGGTTGGAAATCGTCCATCGAGTGTATTGGCATAAGGGAGCTTGACTGCAAGACCCACAAGTCGAGCAGGTACGAAAGTAGGTCAAAGTGATCCGGTGGTTCCGCGTGGAAGGGCCATCGCTCAACGGATAAAAGGTACGCCGGGGATAACAGGCTTATCTCCCCCAAGAGTTCACATCGACGGGGAGGTTTGGCACCTCGATGTCGGCTCATCGCATCCTGGGGCTGGAGCAGGTCCCAAGGGTATGGCTGTTCGCCATTTAAAGCGGTACGCGAGCTGGGTTCAGAACGTCGTGAGACAGTTCGGTCCCTATCTGCTGTGGGCGCAGGATATTTGAGAGGATTTGTCCCTAGTACGAGAGGACCGGGATGAACGAACCTCTTGTGCACCGGTTGTTTCGCCAGAAGCACCGCCGGGTAGCTATGTTCGGAATGGATAACCGCTGAAAGCATCTAAGCGGGAAGCCAGCCTCAAGATAAGATATCCCCATGAGAGTCCAGGAAGACGACCTGGTTGATAGGCTGGATGTGTAATCACCGTAAGGTGTTCAGCAGACCAGTACTAATTCTCCATTGTTCTTTTTCTGGCTTGATGCGCACCGTGCATTTTTTGATCTTGACGCTTCAGATCAAAAGAGATACAACCCTGAGTGTTTGAAAGAAACGCATATTCAACTCGACTGCCAGTCAGTCACGCAAAACCGTTTTTAACCGTTTTGCCTGGTACCTATAGGGCAGAGGCCACACCCGTTCCCATTCCGAACACGGAAGTTAAGCTCTGTTCCGCCTACGATACTTGGGCTTAAGCCCTGGGAAAATCGGACGGTGCCTGGCAAAATTTTTTTTATAGGGGGCCTGTAGCTCAGTTGGCTAGAGCTCCCGGCTCATAACCGGGCGGTCCTGTGTTCGAGTCACAGCAGGCCCACCATATACTCAAAGAGTTGACGATTGTATCGTTGGCTCTTTTTTTGTTGTAACTGAAGTTTCGTACCCCCGAAGCGGTAGGTTGTCGGCGCCGACCTGGATACCCTACTTGGATGGCCAAAATGGTTCTGCACAGACTGCGTTTCCTGACATTGCCCTCAACTTGTTTGTGAGTTTCTTTTGCCACTTTTTACCCGCAAAAAGTGGCTGGGAAGCGACCCCCAGTGCTATCCTTTTCAGCCGTCCGCTTGCCTGAACTGGGGACCGCAAACAACCGCCCTCCGTGGCTTTTGGTTTGCGGTTGCCGCCCTCGTGGCGGCAACCCTGCGGGTCCATCGCGTTCCAGTCGGCGCGTCCTGGCTGGGCCAGCACACGGGGGAGAGGCAGAAGCAGGCCGTTCCCCCCTGAGCCCGTCCGGTGAGTGCGACGCCTGGCTGGCAAGACCCGAACGGGACACTCACAGGAAGTGAGTGGTCCGGCAGCACTGCAGGGATGCAGGGGTCAGGCAACGCAAAGAGGCCCAGGTGCAAGGCGCGGGCAAAGCGAGGAGCGAGGCGTACTCCCTGTACGTCGCAGTGACGAGCGATGACCGGCAACGCAGCAGATGGGCCTCTTTGAGCAGCCTGCTGCCGGATCTCCAGAACAGGCGAGCAGGCGATCCGGAAAAACGGGCGTTCGGGGGGCGCGTTTTTGCGTCCTTTTTGCGCGGTCAAAAAGGACAATATCCAGAGGCGAAAAGTGGAATACCAGATAAGTCAAGCATTCAAAATCAATACAGTTTCCGCGCGATAAATGTCAGAATAATAGCACCTTAACCCAAGACAACAAGATGCGAAACTTGAGTAGCTCTTTACGGAGTGTTGATACTCGCGCCAGCATTCCTCCCAGAGACGCTCACTTTCGTCCGTGGCTCGAGTCTCTGCCGCTCACCATCCGGGCTCGCTCTCGGAATACTGGCGCTCCTGCTGAAAAAAAAGCAGGGTAGCCGTGAATGGTTACTTTTGTTTTTGTAATTCATGTTACTGCAGGGTTTGCGGTGAACCATAAAAAAGGCCACTGGTATGAATCACCAGTGGCCTTTTGACGTGTTTCTGTTTTGTGAAGCAGCCGTTTGCTAGAGGTTGTAGAAGGTCTGCAGGCCAGGGTAGAGGGCTTCCTCGTCAAGCTCTTCTTCGATGCGCAGCAGCTGATTGTATTTGGCGACTCGGTCACTGCGGGATGCTGAACCGGTTTTGATCTGTCCGGCATTGGTGGCCACGGCGATGTCGGCTATGGTAGTGTCTTCTGTCTCCCCGCTGCGGTGAGATATCACACAGGTGTATCCAGCTCTTTTGGCCATTTCAATGGCTTCAAGGGTTTCTGTCAGGGTACCGATCTGGTTTACCTTAATGAGGATGGAGTTGGCGATGCCGCGCTCAATGCCTTCAGCCAGTATACTGGTGTTGGTGACAAAGAGGTCGTCGCCAACGATCTGAATGCTGTCACCGAGCTTTTCTGTCAGGATAGCCCAACCGTTCCAGTCGGATTCATCGAGGCCATCTTCCAGGGATATTATCGGATACTTGTCGGCCAGAGACGAATAATAATCGACGAGCTCTTCAGAGGTAAAGGTTTTGCCTTCACCGCTGAGCACGTACTTGCCATCCTTGAAGAACTCACTGGCGGCGGCATCCAGGGCAAGGCAAATATCTTCTCCTGCCTTGTATCCGGCTTTCTCAATAGCCTCCATAATGACCTGGAGGGCTTCTTCATTGCTGGCCAGATTGGGGGCGAAGCCACCTTCATCGCCAACAGCGGTACTCAGGCCGCGATCCAGCAGGACTTTTTTCAGGGCGTGGAAAATTTCAGCGCCCATGCGCAGCGCTTCGCGGAAGCTTGGAGCTCCCACTGGCATGATCATGAATTCCTGGATGTCGACGTTGTTATCGGCGTGGCTCCCCCCGTTGAGGATATTCATCATGGGTACAGGAAGAGTGCGGGCGTTGACACCGCCAATATAGCGATAAAGGGGCATGCCGCAGTATTCAGCGGCAGCTTTGGCGCACGCCAGGCTTACTCCAAGGATGGCGTTGGCGCCCAGCTTGCTTTTGTTTTCCGTTTGATCCAGTTCGCGCATGACATTATCAATAAAGGCCTGTTCGCGAACATCGGTGCCTGCCAGCGCTTCAGCAAGAATTGTGTTTACATTTTCAACGGCACCTTCAACTCCCTTGCCCAGGTAGCGTTCCGTGTCATTGTCACGGAGCTCAACGGCTTCACGGGAGCCAGTGCTGGCACCACTGGGTACTGCGGCGCGCCCTATGTGTCCGCTTTCAAGGATAACTTCCACTTCTACAGTGGGATTGCCGCGGGAATCAAGGATTTCGCGAGCGTAAATGTCTTCAATAAAGGGCATGGAGTCCTCCGCTTGTCTGTAATGACAAAAAGTATATACGCTTTGCTGTAAGTTACAAGTGATTTTGCGGACCGGTGGAAGGGAGGCTGCCACTCTTTTCTTGGTGGGCAAGTCTTTGTCCTTTGCAAATGTAACGCGTTGCGATATAGTTACCTATCAACGTGAGGTGATGGATTGTGAAGGTCTTTGTGCGGCGATTTTGTGTGTTCATGCTTGTGCTCTGCAGCGGTATGGCGTGGGGTACGGAATACCATTTGGGTTTCGTCAGAGAACACTCTCTGCTCTCCTACCAGGTAGATGAGGAGATGCTGCACGTCGGGGCCTACTTTGAAACACCCTATTCGCTGTTCCACCGCGGCGCGAGTTCACTTCAGATACGCAGTGGCTACACGTACTCAGAGCCGCCGTTTTTCGGTGATAACCTGACGGGGAAAGCCGACAGACTGACCCATGAAGATCGCAGTGCTCTCAGTGCCTATTATATTCAACTGGACGACACGGTGCGTGAGGGTCGTCTCTCCCGTCAGCTCCGTTACCGTTACGACCGGGATAATGCCACAGACACCTCCTTTTCAGCAGCTCCTGTTGGAACGGCGTCAGCACCACAGCCAGTTGATTCCTCTTTGCCACTGAACGGTGCTCTTTATCGGCACACGCTTTCGTATTCGCTGGGATACGATGTGCTGGAACGCAAAAGCGCTTCTGTCCATATGAGTGGCAAGATGGGGGGGATTGCGGCTGGCATGACTGCCGATGGCGTCAGTGGAGTGCATGAGCCCTTGTCATTGTTTTCCGATGATGTGCATTTCGGGTATATGTATGGCGTCGAAGGTTCCCTGCGTATCCTGGACAGCGGTCGTTTCAGCCTGACCGGTGTTGCGTCACTGGAGTACTACACCCTGCTTTCTGACAATCACTCTGAGTCACGGTTTCTCGCTCTTGATCCCGGACTCATTCCCGGGCGTGATATGTCATTCTCCCTGAGTGTTCAGTATCGTTTCTGAACACCTCTGAATTTTTTCTCGTATTGGATCCCTGATGTCAAACATGGATATTTTTTTGTCTCAAGTGCAGAAACCATCACGTTATACGGGTGGTGAGCTGAACGCTGTTCTGAAAAAACCTGGTCCTGATGACCTGCGTATTGCCCTGTTCTTTCCTGATGTGTATGAAATTGGCATGAGCCATCTGGGGCTGAAGATCCTCTATCGCGTTCTGAACTCCATTGATGGAGTCTTTGCTGAGCGTGTCTATTCGCCCTGGTCAGATATGGAAGCTTTTCATCGCAGCAGTGGTGAAGGGCTGTACTCCCTGGAGACCCAGACACCTTTGGGCGCATTCGATATCATAGGTATCACCCTGCAGTATGAAGTCAGCTATACCAATGTGCTCAATGCACTGCAGCTCAGCGGTATTCCGATGCGCGCTTCCGACCGTGAAAAGGGGAGCTGGCCACTGATCATGGGTGGTGGTCCGGTGGTATTCAACGCTGAGCCGGTTGCTCCTTTCTTTGATCTTCTCTTTGTGGGCGATGCCGAGGAGGAGATATCTCACTTCGCCAGAGCTCTACTTGCCCACAAGCGAAGTGGTAAGTCGCTGAAATGGCAGGAGATATTTTCTGATTTTATGGGGCGAAAAGGCTACTACTTTCCGGCGCAGTTTGTCCCCTCCTACCGCGATGAGCGCTTCAGCGGGGTCACCCCCCTGATTTCCGGGTACGAGCAGGTAACCAAGGCGCTCGTGACCGACCTTGAGGAAGCGCCCTATGACACCAGGCCCGTCGTTCCCTACATGGAAACCGTTCATAATCGCGCCGTGGTGGAAATCTCCCGTGGCTGCACCCGTGGCTGCCGCTTCTGTCAGGCCGGCATGATCTACAGGCCCGTGCGGGATCGCTCCCCCCAGGCGATTGCCGAGCTGGCCCGCTGTACCCTTGACGCCTCGGGCTTTGATGAGTTGAGCCTGCTTTCACTTTCCGCTACTGATTACCAGCATATTTCCCCGTTATTGCGAGATCTGATGCTCGAATATGGCCGCAGCGGCGTTTCTGTCTCCCTGCCCAGTCTGCGGGCTGGAACCCTGAGCGATGCGTTGCTTGATGAGTTGCGCAAGGTTCGCAAGAGTAGTTTCACCATAGCCCCAGAAGCGGGTACACAGCGTATGCGTGATGTTATCAACAAGGGCATCGACGAAGAGGATATTCTGGCGACGGCCAGAATCATCTTCCAGGCAGGTTGGAAGCGGGTGAAGCTCTACTTTATGATCGGGCTGCCCCTGGAGACCACAGAAGATGTGGCGGGTATCGCGCACCTGGCCGTGAAAATCCAGCAGATTGCCCGTGAAGCGGCCGGCAGATCCGCGCAGGTGATAGTCAGTGTTTCCCAGTTTATTCCCAAGGCACACACCCCTTTCCAGTGGTGGACCATGGACGATCGTGAAACCCTGAAGGCCAAGCAGCGTGTCATTGAGGATATCCTGCGCCCCTATTCAACAGTGCAGTATAAATTTCACGATGCCCGCACCGGCTTGCTGGAAGCTGCCCTGGCCCGTGGAGACCGGCGCCTGGCCGATGTGCTGGAGAGGGCGGTGGAACTGGGCTGCCGTCTTGACAGCTGGAGTGAACACTTTCGCTTTGACCTGTGGCAGCAGGCTTTTGCCGACTGCGGAACAAGTCTTGATCGCTGGGCGTATCGACAGTATGACCTGAATGATCCCCTGCCCTGGGATCATATCGACAGCATGATCAGCAAGACCTGGATGCAGGAAGAGTGGCAGCGCGCGTGCCAGGAGCAGGTAACTCCCGACTGCCGTTTTGATCGCTGCAGCCAGTGTGGTGTCTGTGGTGGCGAGGTGCGGTTGCGTCTGAATCGACGCCAGGGGTTGGACATCAGTGAACGCGAAACCACTGCAGAAGAGAATCTGGCTCAGATGGCCATGGTGCCAGTGACCACCCTGCGCATTCGTTATAAGAAAGAGGGTATGGTACGCTTCCTCAGCCACCTGGAAACCGTGAAGTCGGTAACGTCTGCCATCCTGCGGGCCGACCTTCCCGTTGCCTATACCCAGGGTTTCAATCAACATGTGAAGCTCAGCTTCAGTGACGCGCTCGGCCTTGGCATCCAATCCTACGCCGAGTATATGGATATCGCGCTGGTGGAGCAGATCGACCCAACCGAAGCCATGGCAAGACTCAATCGTGAACTGCCACCTGCGCTGGCAGTGCTGGATGCCCGTACCGGCACCTTTGCCAAGCTCTCCGCCGCACACCACAGCACCACCTATCAGGTGAACCTGGACGTGGAGAACGGGCAGCACCTGCATGCAGCGCAGTGGCTGGTGCGACGGGAAAACAAAAAAGGCGTCCGTGAAATCGACATCAAGCCCCACTGCGCGATCATGGGGACCCGCCCCCTGCAGTTTGCTATCCACAGCAACCCTGACGGGGTTACGCCAAAGCCCGTGGAAGTGCTGGAGTATGTCAGTGCCCTGCCCCGTGAGCAGCTCAGCAGCTTTGTCATTACGAAGATGCAGGTGGTAGGCGAAGGCGCTTTCTGAAAATGCCCTGGCCATGACCACGCGGCACGTAACAGAAGAAAAAAGGGTCACACGCGAAGTCCGGCTGCCGGTTAGCGCGAGTAGATGAACTGCCCTCCCAGGGAGTAGATAAACACCCCGTTGATGGTCAGGCGCTCCAGCGGGTCGGGCAGGGGGGCATAGGGGGCTGCGTCGCGCACTGCTCGCAGAGCCGCGTTGGCCAGGTAGACGGACTGGCTTGGATTGCGCACCAGCTCAACCCCGTCCAGCTCGCCATTTTTTCTGATATGAAAACGCAGCAGGACAATCCCCTGTTCGCCCTCCTGGATGGCGGCGCGGGGGTAGATCCAGACGTTTTCGATCTTGCGTTTGAGTTGCCAGAGAAAAGAAGCGTACTCCAGGCGGTAAAAACCGTCCTCGAAGGTGATGACGTCTTCGCTTTCCGTTGCCGGATCCTGCTCGTGGCCGAAGAGGTCGTCCAGTTGACGTAAGTCAGCCTCGGACAGTCGGTAGGGATCGAAGGGGAGCGATTCATCGGCGCTGCTCTGCTCTGCCATCAGGTCGTCCATGGTGATGGATCGACGGGGCAGAGAGACAGTGGGAGCTTCTGCTGGTGGTTCTTCAGCCGCTGACTCTTCCGGCTGATCACGTTCAGGAAGGGGCTCAGGGTCCGCTGACTCCACAGACTCCACGGGAGGGCTGACGAGGGCAGGCGGCGCCACTGGCTCCAGCACGTGGGGCTCGACAACAGGGGATTCCGGAGTATGGCGGAAGTAATCAACTTCTATGGGAACCGGCTGATCTGCTTCCTCCGTGTCCAGAGGAAGCAGAAGACCGATGATGATATGCAGCAGCAGTGAACATGCCAGCAGCCAGGAAAAACGCATGATAAAAAACCTTGCCCTCGTGTCGCATTACCCCGAGCATACGCAAAAAGGTGTGAGCCTGTAAAGGTCACGGCCTGCTTGGAGAGCCTCGCTGCTCTTGTGCTCCGGGTCAGAGAATATTGGCGGCCAGCTCAGCCAGCTCGCTGCGCTCACCTTTGATCATGGTGACGTGGCCAGCGATATGCTGCCCTTTGAAGCGTTCCACGATATTTGAGAGGCCGTTGGAAGAAGAGTCCACATAGGGGTTGTCGATCTGGTACGGGTCGCCCGTAAAGACGATTTTGGTGCCATTGCCCGCCCGGGTGATGATGGTCTTGATCTCGTGGGGCGTCAGGTTCTGTGCCTCATCCACAATAAAGTACTGGTAGGGCAGGCTGCGGCCGCGAATATAGGTCAGCGCTTCAATTTCCATAATGCCCTGGCTGAACAGCTCCTGGTAGCTCTTGCGTTCGTAGTCCATCTCCGGGGCACCGATCAGAAAGTCCACATTATCGTAAATGGGTGTCATCCACGGCTGCAGCTTGTCTTTGATATCTCCGGGCAGGTACCCGATATCCTTGCCCATGGGGAAGACCGGACGCGAAACCAGCAGCTTCTTGTATTTCCCTTCATCCGCCACTTTCTTCAGGCCAGCCGCAATGGCCAGCAGCGTCTTGCCGGTGCCTGCGATACCCACCAGGGAGACCAACTTGATATTGTCATCCAGGAGCAGGTCAAAGGCGTAGCGCTGCTCTTTGTTGCGGGGGTGAATTCCCCAGATACCCTGTTCCGGGTAGTCGTCAAAAACCTTGCGGATCTCATCAGTATTTTTGAAATAGCGCCCCAGGGCGGAGTTCGAGGGGTTTGCCTCGTTCTGCAGCAGGAAAAACTGATTATCATAGAACGTCTGGTCCTTGGGCAGAATATCCGAAGCCTTGATCTTGCCCTGACTGTGCATTGCCTGAATCACATCGCTGGAAGTGAACATATCGTGGCTGCCCATGTACAGCTCACGGATATCGATCTTGTCTGATTCGTAGTCTATGGAAGGCACGCCGCAGGCGTCGCCTTTGATGCGCAGGTTGGTATCGCGACTGACGAAAACGACATTTTTGCCTTCCTGCTTCAGCTGCAGAGCCATGGACAGAATGATATTGTCGGCAGCATCGCCGCGAAGGGCCTTGGGCAGCAGGCGCATGGCCTCATCGGAAGCCATGAGGACAGAAATCTTGGCGTCATTGTCTTCGGGAAAGAGGACAACTCCCTCATGAATATTTCCCTGGGAGCGTATCTGGTCCAGCATGCGGCTGAATTCTCGGGCGCTGCGACCAAGCTGATCCATGTTACGTTTGAACTTATCCAGTTCTTCGATCACGGAAATGGGAATGACCACATCGTTACCGTTGAAGTCGTAGATGGCGCGGGGGTTGAGCAGGATAACGTTTGTGTCCAGGATAATGGTCTTCTTGTCTGGCATGTTCCACTCCACGGAAATGGTATAGGCGCAGAACCGACTATAGCCCGAGATGCAGATGGAGAAAAGATAAACTTGCACACCCGGCCAGGAGCGAGCGAAAATACCGCGCTGGTGGGTCTTGGTGCAAAGCATGATTACCTGAATAACCAACATTTTGTCTTTGCGGCCCCCTGGGGCGACAGGGAGACAAAAAAGCATTGACAATGGCCAGGCAATACTGCTATAACCCCGTCCGTTGCCTGCAAGGGCGGCCTCTGTTCCCCGATAGCTCAGTAGGTAGAGCGAGTGACTGTTAATCACTTGGTCGCTGGTTCGAGTCCGGCTCGGGGAGCCATACTTACAAACCTTTTGGTTTATAGAAAAAGCCCGAAACGTCTGTTTCGGGCTTTTTGCGTACTGCTTCGATATCAAGCAGAGAACCACCGGTGGCGAGGTATGTTCGGTACCACCACGTACCTCGCACCGGGAGAATTTATGTTAACTGCTTGTAGTCGTTGTGCGTCTTGAACTCATCAGCCAGAGCGGTGGCATGCATTGCCTGGCGCTCCACCTCCGTGGTGTGCTCCACCAGTTCGCGGGCCGTCTCGGCACTTCTCTGGACCTCTTCGGTGATGCCGGCAATGGCAAGAGAGACGTTGGAAAGCGATTCTGTCTGGTTCTCTATCTGCCTTTGAGCCTGAGTGTTGACGGCGGCAATCTGTTCGAGTTTTTCCAGCACGGTGCTGAAGAATCTGTCCACAGCTTCAAAGCGCTCAACCCCTGTCTGCACATTGTCGCTGGTAGTTTTCATGCTGGCGTTGGCGATGGCGGCTTCACTTTGCAGGCCGCCAAGGATGGCGGATATCTCTGAGATGGCTTCCTGTGTCCTCTCTGCCAGCTTGCGCACTTCATCGGCCACTACCGCGAACCCTCGCCCGCTGTCACCGGCTCTGGCCGCTTCAATGGCCGCGTTGAGAGCCAGCAGGTTTGTCTGGTCGGCGATATCATTGATGGTGCCAAGGATCGTAGTGATCTGATCCGTTGACCCTGAGAGGTTGGCGACCGTTGCGGAAAGGGAACTGGCATTTTCGCGGATATTTTCCATGGAAAGTACCGCTGCGCTCAGATTCTCCTTGCCCTGCTGGGCCATGGAAAGCGTCTGGGAAGTGCTGCTTGCGGCATCACCCATGGCGTTGAGCACATCGCTGGAGGCGTTTCCGATCTGCTCTATGTGGTCAGCGCTTTGCTTGAGCTTATTGCTCTGGGCATCGAAAGTGGCCGAGAACTCCGCCGCCATGGACGCAATGACGCGGTTGCGGTGCGCGACGTCGGAAAAGTTCTCCTTCAGCGTTTTCAGCAGTCCGCCAAGACTGGTGATAAAATGATTGATGGCCCGGGCGATGGTGTGTATTTCGCGGTGACTTGCCGCAGGCAGTTCAATGGTGAGATCCTTTTGTGACGACTGCAGGATGCGGGCGTACCTGGAAACGGGCTGGATGATTCCGCGCTCAAGGAAGAGGTGCAGAAAAAAGCTCAGCAGGAGAATGAAGATAACAATAACCAGGGCGGCAGTGATGAAAAGCGTCCGATGAAGGCCCTCAACCGATTCCCGCGCGATATCCAGTGGAACGGCCACCGAAATAATTCCCCGGTGATCGCCCTCGCGGAAATTGAACGCCCGATCGCCATAGTCCGCCAGCAGGCGATTATACAGCGGTGTCGGTACTTCCTGGTGGGGAATGCCGTGGCAGGTCAGACACGCCTTTTCCACGCGCAGTGGTAAAGCATAGAGAATGGCGTCGCGACCCTCGTGGACTCCCAGCTCCCAGTACTCGGGAAGCCCCTGATTCTGGATACGCTCAATCATGAGGAGCTCGTTTTCGTTAGGTGTGTTCTGGGGGTTGCGGTAACGCAGAGAAGTCTGCTTGATGTAGAAGTCGCCCATCTTGCTGAAGTTCTCCGCCACCTGACCAGCCGAAAAGGCAGGGGTCGCCGCCCACTGGTTTATGGAAGGATCTGAGAAGGTTACATGGGGGGCAATTCTGGCCATATAGTGGCGCATCACCGAAAGCTGGAGAGCCATTTTACGGGCTTTGTCGACATTCTCGTCAATGGAGTAGGTGTCAATGCGCTGTTGTCCGATGAATCCCAGTGTGCCAATTGCCAGAATAAGCATGGTCGCTACAATAATGGCCAGTTTAATTTTCATACCCATATTTTTTGCGCTCCGGAAAATTTTGCAGTTACACTGCAAGCGGACTGCCACTCAGTGATACTTATGGATAGGCGTTATAGGGGCAGCGGGCTGAATGAAAAATGACCGGCACCCGGGAGTTTTTCTCTCGCATCCGGGAAGTGCGTAACCGGAAAGTGGCGAAGGAGTATCCATCTGTACGTCTTGAAACCTCATGGGCGGTGCGGGTAACAGTTGACAAACTTTGCCATTTTCGGCAACACTGCCCCAAACGGAGGTAAGTATTGTGGCGCACACCAGCAACAGCCCGGAATCACCGGCAGTACTGTTGAGTCAGGCCCTTCTGCATGAACTGCTGGACGGGCTTCTGCCTGCCGGGGAAGTCTACAGCGCACTGACCCTGAACCCATCCCATGGCCGGGAAATCGACCAGTACTTTCCCAATGCCAAGACCGCCATACCACATCCCGAACAGCTTGAGTTCTTTTCCAACTCAGCGTACCCTCAGCATCCCCTGAACTTTCCCTCCAGCTCCTTTGATATCCTCTTTGCCGTTGATTGTTTTCAGCATTACTGCCGCCCCTCTGAAGCCTTTTGGGAGATGGTGCGTCTCCTGAAATTCGGTGGATTCTATGTGGTCAGCATGGCTCAGGGAAATGAAGGCATGCTCCCGCAGAAGTTCTGGACCCCTTTTCGCGAGTGTGTACAGGTGAGGGAACTTGATCACGGAACGGTGCGATTTTTCGTATTCCGCTGGGACCAGCCCAAAGTGAAGGCCTTCGAACCCGGCACCTTCCTGTGGCCCACCGTTATGCCCAAAGCCCAGCAGGTGGTGCTCGGACAGCGAGCCGATGCCATAAAGACCCCCTACTACTTTTTCTACGGCACCCTCATGGAGCGCTACGCCAACTATCGTCGCTATTTGCGCAATCAGGCCATCACCCGGCAGATAGCCTTCTGTCCCGGGAACCTCTATGCGCTGCCCATGGGTTTTCCGGGGCTCGTGCGTGACGACGACCTGCCGCCGGGACAGGTTGCCGGCGAACTGATGACCTTTGCCAATCCCTACAGCGTACTGCGGGCGCTTGATCGCCTGGAAGAGTACTTTCCCGATCGGCCTGGAAGCAGCATGTACACTCGTCAGCTGCTTCCGGTCAGGGTACTGGTGAAAGAGAATGGCAAAGAGCGTTTTGCGCGGAGGCTGGCCTGGGTGTACGTCTTCCCGGATCGCAGCCGGCACTTTATCTGTCAGGGGCAGGACGTGCACATCGCCTGTGGAAGCTGGAAAGCCTATCGGCAGCCCCTCCAGGGAGAGTGGCAGCGGGATGATATTCATCTGGCCAGGGATTTCTACCTGGTGGATCCCGATGGTGGCAGAGCAGGTGATGAAAGAATTGAAGTTCAGCAGCTCCCATGCTGGCGCAGATGCCAGAGCCGACGGCTCTGTCCATGGAACTCGCAGACGACAGCGTGAGAACTACTCAGGAAGTATCTTTTGTCGCTGGTGCAAAGTGGCGCGCAGAACCTCGCGGTACTCCGCCAGGTTCTGGTGGGAACCCTCCTTCGCAAGGCCATCGATGACATGGTTGCAGAAACGGTCGATTGTCTCAGCAGGAACCCGGCGCGGATCCCCTGACCACTGGGTGAGCCCGGCAATCACATTGAGATCCTCCTTTCTGGTGCGAAAGGCGAAGAGAAAACCCTTGAGGCACATCAACAGCACCTCCAGGGGGAAACTCTGCTGCCCCCTTGGAAGCAGCCGAATGAAACTGAACTCCACCACCGTGTGCAGAAGATTATCCCGCCCACTGCGATGCTGGCGTTTATGGGCCAGCCCGCGAATCTCATCCCGGCCAATGCGCCGCTCCATCAGGTGACCATCGGGACCAGGGCCGAAGTCTCCCCCCAGAATAAACAGACACTTGTAGTCCTCCAGCGTCGCCGGAATATCCAGACACCGGGAGTACTCCATATTGACATGCATGCTGAAAGGCGTGACATCATGGACAAACTCCATCAACTCTTCCACCACCTGGGCCAGCAGACCGATATCCCTGGTGAACGGCAAGGTGCGCTTGCGGGCGTAGTCCAGGCGTACCAGACTGTATTCAAAAAAACCCCCCACCCGGAAGATCGGCAGGTGCAGGTACTTGCGCCAGGTGATGTGGTGGTCCAGATACCCTCCAAGGCGCCAGCATACCTGATCCAGGAAGAAGTCGTGGTAGTACTGCATGTTGTGGAAGCGCGTATCATGGCGCCAGTACGCTGGCCCTTTGAAATTGGCAAAACGGATATCCATGGGAGCAAACTGGCCCAGGTTGCTCAACTCCAATTCCGCGCCCATGGGCGTGTTGCCCGGGCGCATACGCTGGCGCAGCTCAGAAATTGCTCGCTGCACCCCCTTGCGGGAAAAGAGCTTACGTGCAATATCAAAGGCCATGACGCACAGGATATAGTAGCAGCCCATGCGCTCATGCCAGGCACGCTCAACCGTGGCGTTGATCTGCTGATGCAGCTCCGTACGGTGAGTGTTCAGGAACCTCAGCGCCACGGTTATGGCCGCGCTGTCTCGCACACAACCAGCGGAAGGGCCGGGCAGCTCAAGGCCCAGGTGACGCTTGGTAAACATCACCGTGGCCCCCAGAATATAGTGACGCATGACCAGATTCAGATAGTTTTTCGCCACCGTGGCATCAATGCGCCAGGCAGATGGACGCAGTCGCAATCGGCGGTCAAGCTTGCGCATGGACTGTTCGAAGGTATCGGGACGGGTTTTGCGGCGCAGGTAGACACCCAGGAATTCCTGGCAGATCAGGCCGTGCTCCTGTGGGTGAAAGCTCTCGTACACGGTTTCATAGAAAGTATCAGTGAACTGTGGAGGAAAGTATCCTGGCATGGTGCCCTTCCTGAAAAGTTTACCAGTCAAATTAGTCATACGGCATACTTTCTTTGCAGTGTAACGCTTCACACCGGAAAGGTCGAGGGAATTCTGCAGAAAAGCCAAAGGCCACGAAACCGCAGGGAAAATGCAGAAGGGAGTTTACTGCAAATGAACGCGAATAGACGCGAATGGAAAGACAGGGGCAATTCAAGGGCAGGTAACCATTCAGGGTTTTGGAATGCAATAAAGGGAATTTCCTCTCGCAAAGCCGCCAGCCGCGAAGTCGCCAAGGAAAAGCAGCAACGAGCGACAGCTCAAAAACGAAGAGATTTTCACACAAAGCCCGCAAAGGCGCAAAGAAAGGCAATAAGGGAAAGGCAGTTTCTACCGCGAATGAACACGAATATGCACGAATGGGGGAAATTTCACGCAAAGACTGTGGGGAGGGGAAATCGGAAGAGCTTAACCACGGAAATCACGGAAGACACGGAAGTTACCGCGAATAGACGCGAATGGAGAGACAGAAGCAGGCCGTTCCCCCCTGAGCCCGTCCGGTAAGTGCGACGCCTGGCTGGCAAGATCCGAAGGGACACTCACAGGAAGTGAGTGGTCCGGCAGCACTGCAGGGAGGCAGGGGTCAGGCAACGCAAAGAGACCCAGGTGCAAGGCGCGGGCAAAGCGAGGAGTGAGGCGTACTCCCTGTACGTCGCAGTGACGAGCGATGACCGGCAACGCAGCAGATGGGGCTCTTTGGGCAGCCTGCTGCCGGATCTCCAGAACAGGCGAGCAGGCGAGCCGCAAAAACGGGCGTTCGGGGGGCGCGTTTTTATGTCCTTTTTGCGCGGTCAAAAAGGACAATACCCGGAGACAAAAAATGGAATACCAGATAAGTCAAGCATTCAAAATCAATACGGTTTCCGTGAGATAACCGTCAGTATGATAACAGTTTAACTCAAGGCAGCAAGGTGCGAAAGTTGAGTTACAAAGGCAGAATCTCAAACGAGGGTCGGCGCAAAGAAGAGATCGGCAGGCAATTGAAAAACCCTCATCTGCTGCGTTGCAAATGGGAATGCTGCAGCCTGTCAGTGGATCTGGTAGGTCAGGACAATATCCCCCAGGTCGGTGGCGTCAATGCCATTTTCCACACTGACCTTCAGGTAGTACAGGCTGTCCAGCAGGTTGCCGTCGATCAGCTCCACCAGGCCCATCAGGTAGTTGATGGTGGGCATGTTCGGATAGCGGTTGAGGCCACGGAAAAGCTCCTCGCGGGCCATAAAGTGGCGGCCGTACATCAGGTGAATTTTCGCCAGATTGTAGTAGGGCATGGGGTTTGACGGATTAATTTTTGAGGCCACTTCAAATACTTCGCGGGCGAAGTTGTAGCGCCGGAACTGCTGATTGGCGTAAGCGTAGTTCATGGCGACGATAAAGTTGCCCTGGTCTTCTTCCAGGGCGCTTTCATAGGCTTTCTGCAGGTTTTCATAGTCGCCCACATCGGCGAAGCTGTTGCCCAGATTGTTCAGGGCGGCAATGGAGGGCTGGATGGCGGCCGCTTCACTGAAGTAGCGATTGCCGCGCTTATGCTGCTGCATGCGGCTGAAGGCTATGCCGATCTTGGTGCTGGAAAGGAAGTTGGCTTCCTGGTTATACAGACGCTGGAACGCTGCCATGGCTTCAGTATATTCTTCGCGCAGCAGGGCGCGGTCGCCGCTGAGCATGATAAAGCGCGGATTCACCTGGAGTCTTGGTGGAATGGCAAAGGTTTCTCCTGTGAAAACTTCCCGCATCAGCAGGCCCTCGTAAAATTCAGGGAACTGCTCAGGGAGCTCCTGGAATCGCTCGTCACGCGTGGCGATCTGATCATCCTGGTAGAGGAACTGGGCAATGGCTGCCAGCAGCGCCAGTCGGGGGTCGCTGATCTTCGGGTCATAATCTTCCAAAGAGCGCTCGCGCATTTCATTATAGGCGTTGACAATGCTGTTCTCCAGGCCCTGCATGGCAAAAACCACTGCCTCATCGTCGCCGCGGCGGGCATCCATGACGGCCAGATTGATATCCACTTCATAGAGCTGTGGAGCCGCTGCCTTTATCTCGTGGTACATTTTTTCCGCTGTGCGGTCAGATCCCATCTTCTGATAGGTCAGGGCGATATTGTACTGGATAATGGGGTTGCCCCGCTCCTGGGCGGCCGCCTGCTGGAAGTACTCCAGGGCGCGCACCAGGTCGCCGGAGAGGCTGCGTTCCACACCCTTGTTATTCAGGCGAGCGGCGTCGGCGTGCTGGGTGGCACGCAGAAACTGGCGATACGCCACCCGATAGAGAGACTGCTCATAGCTGGAAAGGGCGCTTTCCTGAATGCTCTGCATTCGATCCGTTTCCAGCAGGAAAGGGCGCGCGTACTCCAGGTAGCGTTCCGTTGCCGAGGTGAAAGGCGAAAAAGCGTAGGTCAGCCGGAAGGTGTAGCGATCGGATATCAGGAAGCGTGGCACATATTCGCGTTTCGCGGTGGAGACACCTTTGGCCAAAGCGCCCTCGAAGTGCTCCACGGCCTGGCCGATATCATAGCTGCCCAGATTCTCCAGCATCAGCGCGTAATGGGCTTTGGGCCCTATGGGGTTGGCCGTTGAGCGGGAGACCTGCTCCATCACGGCCCGGCCCTCTTCCTTGCGATTACGTTCCAGCAGGAGTTTTCCCAGATAGTAGCGGGCGATGTCATTGTCCTGCTGGCGCAGGTGCTCCTCGGCCAGGTCGAAGGCCCTGAGTTTGCGCAGGTACTCGCCGCGCAGGGCATTGCTGATGGGCTCATTGGGGTGGTATTTCAGCAGTGATTCCAGGGTATGGCGGGCTTCACGCAGATCTGCCTGAATCAGCTGCAGCGAGGTATAACCCCTCAGGGCATGCAGATTTTCAGGGTTGCGGCGCAGAAGGCGCTTCAGGCGCGAAAGGGCCAGGCTCTCCTGCCCCTGCAGGAACTGCGCGTAGGAGGTCAGTTCTTCGCCACGGGGGAACCAGGGTTCCGTCGCGAAAATCTGCTCCAGCATCTCCTCCATTTCCGGGTAGCGCATCAGAACAAAAAAGTACTCCGCCAGTTTTTTCAGCGGATAGGTGGAACTGGTGATATTGGACGCCGACACATAGGCGTTGATGGCGTCCTCGGGGCGATTCAGGTCGCGGAAGGTATCACCGATGCTGATGAAGACGTTGGGCGTGCGCTGAACCTGCTGGGCACGGCGGAAAAACTCCAGGGCATCCAGCTGGTTGCCATTCTTGCGGTAGGCCATGCCCAGATTCATCAGCACTTCGTAGTTATCGGGATCGGCGCTGAGAATCTCCCGGAAGCCCTGGATGGCCGCGTCATAATCACCGGTGATCAGCAGCAGCGAGTTCTGGTTGGCCATGGCCTGGGTATTGGAGGGATTGATCTCAATGGCACGGGTATAGTGGCGTCTGGCATTGGCGTAATCGCCCAGATACAGGTAGGCGTTGCCCACATTGTTATGGAATTCGGAATTGTCCGGGTCAAGGCGCAGAGCCTGCAGGTGGTACTGCAGCGCCTCCACATTGCGACTGACCTCATGGAGGGCAAGCCCCAGAGCGGAATAGGACTCAGGCAGCGAAGGCCGTGCGGCAATGGCCCGCTGGAAGCTTTCAATGGCCTTTTTAAAGTCGCCCAGTTCGGTATAGATAACTCCCAGGTTGTGGTAGGCCAGGGCGGCATCGGTGCCGATGGCCAGGGAGTATTCATTTATGGCGCGGCTGTAGTCGCCACTGAGGAAGTACTGGTCGCCACGCTCCAGGTGAATACTGCGACCCCATGGCTTCTCAGGCTCCTCCCGCTGTCCGCTGACTCCCAGCAGCACCGTCTGTGGATCTTCCACCGGCTTTTCGTACTCAGGCTCTTTGGCCAGCTGAATGACAGCCATGATCAGACCCACAAGCACAGCAACCCCCAGCACCGAGCCGCCATAGATCAGCATGCCCTTGCGGCTGTGGGGGTCGGGGATTTTCAGAACGATACGCGTTACCCGCTCATTGTCCCGCAGAACCGGAATCTTCTGCAGCAGACGGTAGAACAGCGGCGCGTGATCGTCATCATCCAGAAAAGCCAGTTGGTCGTGAAGCTCCTGACGAGCCATGGTGTCTTCCTCTCTCTTCTATCGCAATTCCACCGCCGCAAAAGCCGGGCGCAGCACAGAGACTTTCAGGGCCCTGGCAATGTGCTGTGCGCTCACCCCATCGATGGCTTCCCAGTAATTGGTGTACTCATCCCACTGCCCATAGACAAAGGCGCGACCCAGCTCGGAAGCCATGGAACTGACCCGCTGCTGCCGGAAAATCTCCCGGGAACGCATACGGTCTTTGGCAGAGGATACTAACCTATCGGCTTCTCCCGTTAAAAGTTGAGCGTAAAGCACCTTCAGGCGATCAATCAGCATGGCGTGCACCTCGTGGGCGCTGAGCGCTTCGTCGTAGGCCGCACTCAGGAAGAATGTTCCCGCCACAGCCCCCGGACTGTAGCGGCCAATGGCGCTGTGCAGCCGGCCTGTGTCCACAAAATCTGTGGTGAATACGGCGTTGACACCACCGGAAAGTATCTCGGAGAGCACCGCCAGGGCGTAGGAGTCCAGCTCATAGGCCGCCGGTGCCCGGTAACCGATGGCAAGGGAAGGCACCTGCACCCCTGGATGCTCAATGGAGCTGAAGTGAGGGCGAACCAGCAGCGCAGGACGCTGCACAGATGGACGCTCGCGCACCACGGGCACCGCAGCATCCTGCACCACCGCGTCAATGGCCGCCAGCACCGCGTCGCGCTCAAAGCCCCCCGCAACCACAATTGCCAGGTTCGCCGGATGGTAAAGACGGCGGTGGAACGCCTGCAGCTGAGCTCTGTCAAAGGAGTTGACCGAATCAATCGTGCCCAGAATGTTGCGGCTGTAAGGATGGCCGCGAAACAGCTGCGCTGACAACGCCTCGAACTGACGGGCGTAGGGGTTATCCAGGGACTGCAGAATTTCTTCCACCACCACCGGCTTTTCCTTTTCAATCTCAGTGGGAATCAGGGCCGGGAAGAGCACCATATTACCCAGAATCTCCACCGAACGGGCGGCGAAACGATCCGCCGCCGTAATATGGTAGAAGACGAAGTCCTTGCCCGTGGCCGCATTCATGCGCCCGCCAAACCCCTCCACCAGGAGCTCCACCTCTCCCGGTGCCAGATCGCGGGCCCCCTTGAAGAGCACGTGCTCCAGGAAGTGGGACATGCCATGCTCCACCCCCTGTTCATACAGGGAACCCGCCCGCAGCCACAGATGCACCGAAGCAACCGGCCGCTCCGGCTCATGCTTCAGCACCACCGTAGCCCCCGACGGATGATGAATGACCTCGAAAGCCCCGGCGCTGAAAACCACACCAAGACAGATCGCAACCGCGAGAAGAGCTTTGCATATCACGTTCACATTTGACTCCTTAATTCCCCTTGAATATTCTCTGCGTTCGCCATCGGGGCTCGCTCGCGGAACACCGGCGCTCCTGCTGGAAACCCCCCCCAGCCTTCCAGGAATCGTCCGGCTTTGATTGCCCCCCGCACGGGTGCCGTGTACAATACTCCCCACGTTTTACTGTATTCCCGCCATGGAGGCAATGGCGAGTCCTTGCACCATTGGCAACCACGTACTCTCAGGAGGAGGCCAGCCATGTCGCTCTACCGCCTGTTCTTCTTTTCCCTGATCCTCTTTGCCGGCCTTGGACTGGGGCTCTTTTCCCAGCTTGCCGCCCAGCCGGAAGCCAGTTCGCCCCGCATTGTGGTCATTGACCTGGAAGGCCCCATCGGCCCGGCAGTTGGTGACTTTGTGAAACGCTCCCTGCAGAAAGCCGCCGATGAACAGGTGGACGCGGCCGTGCTGCGCATGAACACCCCCGGCGGGCTCGACAGTTCCATGCGCGATATCATCCAGGCCATTCTGGACTCCCCCCTTCCTGTTATCAGCTATGTGGCCCCCACCGGTGCCCGCGCCGCCAGTGCCGGCACCTATATCCTTTACGCCAGCCACGTGGCAGCCATGGCTCCCTCAACCAACCTGGGAGCCGCCACGCCCGTACAGATCAGTGGCGGAGGCCCCCTGGGTGGCGCCGGCGATGACGACAAAGAAGGCGAGAAAGCCGCCAGCGAAGACGCCATGGGGCGCAAAATCGTCAATGACGCCGTGGCCTATATACGCGGTCTGGCCGAACTGCATGGCCGCAACGCCGAATGGGCTGAAGAGTCCGTGCGCGAAGGGGCCAGCCTCACCTCGTCGGAAGCCCTGGAGAAAAACGTCATCGACATCATCGCCGAAGACCTGGACAGCCTGCTGTCCACCGTGGATGGCCGCACCGTCAAGGTACTGGGTAAAGAGCACACCATGCATACCGCCGACGCCCAGATTACCCATATCGAAGCCGACTGGCGCACCAAGTTTCTCACCGCCATCACCCACCCCAATGTGGTCTACATCCTGATGCTGATTGGCGTCTACGGTATTATCTTTGAACTGGCCAACCCCGGCTCCTTCGTGCCCGGTATCATCGGCACCATCTCCCTGCTGATCGCCTTCTACGCCTTTCAGGTGCTGCCCGTCAGCTATGTGGGCGTGGCCCTGATCCTCTTTGGCATGGCTCTTATGGTTGCCGAAGCCTTTGTGCCCAGTTTCGGCGTCCTGGGAATCGGCGGGCTGATCGCCTTCGTCTTCGGCTCCATCCTGCTCTTTGACACCGACATCAGCCCCGGCTTTGCCGTTTCCCCCGCCCTCATCGCCGCCTTTGCCATCCTCAGCATTCTGCTGCTGATCTTTGTGCTGGCCATGATCCTGAAAGCCCGCAAACAGAAAGTCGTCAGCGGAGCCGAAGAGATGATCGGCAGCATGGGCACCGTCAAGACCAGCAGCGGCACCACCGGCTACGCCTGGATACACAGCGAGCTGTGGAAAGTGCGCAGCCCGCAGCCCCTGCAGCCCGGCCAGCAGGTGCGAGTCACCGCCATGGATGGACTGACCCTGGAAGTGGAGAGCATGGGCGAGGGAAGCGAAAACAGGGAAGAGCGTTAACCACGAAACACTGACAGCCTGCTAATCATACCTTTGAAAACCTGAACATACTCTTGGAGGAAACACCATGATTTTCGAGTATCTGCTCTATCTCATCATCATCTTCGTCGGTCTTTTTCTGGCCAGTGCCATCCGTATTCTGCGTGAATACGAGCGGGGTGTCATATTCATGCTGGGTCGTTTCTGGAAGGTCAAGGGCCCCGGCCTGATCATCCTGATCCCCGCCATCCAGCAGATGGTCAAGGTGGATCTGCGCATCATCACCATGGACGTGCCCAGCCAGGACGTCATATCCCAGGACAACGTCTCCGTACGGGTAAACGCCGTGCTCTACTTCCGCGTTGTCGACCCTCAGAGGGCCGTCATCCAGGTGGAAAACTACTTCGACGCCACCAGCCAGCTGGCCCAGACCACCCTGCGCTCCGTACTGGGCAAGCACGAGCTGGATGAAATGCTCTCCGAGCGTGACAAGCTCAACAACGACATCCAGGAAATCCTCGACGCCCAGACCGACTCCTGGGGGATCAAGGTCACCAATGTGGAAATCAAACACGTGGACATCAACGAGAGCATGGTGCGGGCCATTGCCCAGCAGGCCGAAGCCGAGCGCGCCCGGCGCGCCAAGGTCATCCACGCCACTGGTGAACTGGAAGCCTCGGAGAAACTGCGCCAGGCCGCCGATGTGCTCTCCGCTAATCCCCAGGCCATCAACCTGCGTTACATGCAGACCCTTACCGACATCGCCGGAGAGAAGAACAGCTCCACCATCGTCTTCCCCCTGCCCATAGACCTCATGAGCGCCTTCACCAAAGTCGCCAACGCCATGGGCGGAACGAAGAATGGCGATAAAGCCTGAGGAACCCTGATACCAGCAGCCCCGGTCACACCGACCGGGGTTTTTTTTTGTGGGTGAACCCTGGCGAGGCACAGGCAGGGGGAAATACAGGTGGAACCGCAAATGAACGCGAATATACGCGAATGAAAAGATGGGGAGAGATCAAAGGCAGCTCCACGCGGAGGCCAACAGAGTGTAAAGCCTGCAGGGAAGTCAAAAACTTTCAACCGCAAATGAACGCGAATATACGCGAATGGGGAGAGAACAAAGGTCGAGTCTCATTCCAAGCCGTCCGGGAAAAGCGTAAGCCGTCGTATAGATGAGACCAGGAGATGGGGAAGAATGATCCGCAGATTGACGCAGATTCACGCAGATGAATACAGAGAAGCCGTGGAAGCAGGTTCTCGCCGGGGCGCAAAGACGCCAGGAAGAAAGTTGACCACAAAATACACGAAAGGCACGAAAAGAGAGGCACAGAAAGCGCTCTTTCATGAAGCTGCTGAAAAGTGTTGAGAGAAAAGGCAGGGGCAGACGCAAAAAAATCCCCCGCCGAGTGGCGGGGGAGAGTGTGAAGACTCAGCGACTGCGTGAAGGAGTTGATCTGATGGCTGATGGGGTGATGCTTTCCCCGAGCAGGGGCGCGGTGCCCTTCTGGCGCACGATGCGCACGTCATCAATCAGCCAGCCTCGGAAGCCATTAAACAGCCCATCGTTGGTGTCGAAGTAGAAGCGCACCTTGATGGTTTTGTTCGCCACATCATTGAGGGGAATATGCTCCTGCCACAACCAGGTCGGTGCCGAGTTAAAGCCGGTATTGCTGAATGGCAGTGGACTGCGATCAATAGTGCCGGTTTCCGGGTCACTGAAGGGATTCAGGCGGGCTATGGATTCCCAGGTGGTGCCATTGTCACGGGAGAGCTGAATGGTCATCAGGTCGAAGCCACTTTCGTTGGGATTGACCGACTCTATTTCCCACCAGGTCTGGAAGGTCAGGCTCACTTCCGTGGCGTTGGCAGGCATAGTGATGGAAGGGGACGTGAGGGCCCCACCATTGGACTCCATTGAAGTGCCTCCGTCGAAACTCCCTTGAGTCGAAGCGGGTTCACCCAGAAAGTTCCCGGTATCAGGGTCTCCGTACCAGTAGGCGCGGCTGCCCTGTGCGGGCACGGGCACTTTCCCCTCAGAGCTGTCGTTGGGGGCCAGCTTTACCAGTTCATTGGTAAACGCCTGGTTTGTGATTGCTGGTGTTGCGGAACGCAGGTTCCAGCGTGGTTGCTGATCGGTTGCGGCCACCAGGTTACAGGTGGAGTCGTAGTGGTGGTCATAGTCGTACTCTTCTTCAGGAAAGAGTTCATCCCAAAGCGCGTCACATTGCGTATCGGTGAGTCCAGTGCAGTCAGGGTAATCGAACTCAAAGTCGGAGTTCTCGTCAAAGTGAGAGTCCGGGTCACAAACCTGCACCAGCCACTGTCCAGCGGTGGTGGAGGTAGTTTCAAAGGTCTCCCGGAATATGGCGGTGGAGGTTGCCGTTGCCAGTTTGAAGTTTACTCCCGTCTTAGCGGTTCCCGAATTTACCTCAAAGTCGAGCTCCTGGGTGGTGTAGCCGGGGGCGCTGACAATCAGGGTGGCGCTTTTCAAAGCCTCTTCCAGGTTCGTGTTGGCATTTATCAGCAGGCTGTACTGCCCGTTGCTGATGGTGAGCGCCGATACAAATACTCCGTTGGTGGCGGCACCACCGGACAGGGCCACCTGGGCTCCAATGATGGCCTTATCCTCTGTATTGGTGACACTTCCCGAGATGGTGGCGATGATCGCGTCCACCTTGGTGTAGTTTTCATCTTCCCCTTTGATCAACGGTGTGGCCGCTTCTATGGCGCTGTTGAAGTTGTCTTCGCCAACCTCAATGGTCATGGTGACAGGGTCGCTTCCGTCGAGCTCAATGGTAAGGGTGTACTCCCCCGGTTCCAGGCCATCGGGAAGAATTATATTGCCATCGTCGTCAGTTGTCGCATTAATCTCACCACTTTGGGCGGCTGACACCGCAGCGCTTCCAGCCACCAGAGGGCTCAGCTTGATGGTCAGGCCAGGGCCCAGGCTCTGGTTGCTGGCATCTTTCAGGGCGATGGTGTTGACCGGGGCTTTTGCCACTACGCCGCCGAGCTGCGCGGTGTTCTCCTCGGTAATCTGCTGATCCTGGGCAGTGGTGTCTGGCGTGCTGCCCCCACCTCCTCCGCCACATCCGGCGCTCAAAAGAAAAAAAATGGTGGCAAGGCCCACAAGGGCGAAACGTATCATCGGCAAGGAATGAGTATTTTTCATGGTGTGTTCTCCAGGAAAAGTCTGACAGGGTCAAAAAATCCCCCGCCAGTGTGGCGGGGGATGAGTGCACGGGGGGTATTAATACCAGCTGTAAATTGAGTCGCGGTTATTCCAAAGCTCCTGGAGCCAGGTGTTGCGCATTTCAGCGGTATTACCACTGCTCGGGTTGCCTGGAATAGCTCCGCTGACGCTGACGCCACCGATTGAAGTTGGCGTGAGGTCAGTAAAGGGAGTGCCATCAGTCAGGTCGAAAGTTCCGAAACGTGCATGGTTGGCGACCAGAGTCTGCCAGTTGCTGGTTCCCTGGTCAACGACGATGAAGGAACCATAACGGCTCAGCATGTAAACATCAATTTTTTCTGTGCCGGAACCACCTGATGGATCGTCTCCTTTTTCTTCCCATGACCAACTCATGTCGCAGCGCAGTCGCAGTACATTTACGTTGTTGGAAGCAGTGTCGGTGAAGTTGCCCATAATGTTGGGTACGCACTCCAGTGAGTTGTCCCAAGTCTCCCAATCATCTTCTCCTGCATCTTCGACGGTAAACTTTGTTCCTGCGGTCAGCTGGATGGGCAGGGGGATTTCATCCTCACCACCAAAGTAGATAACGCCTTTTTCCGAGTCTATGATATAGGTGTCAGCAAAAGTCTCCACCTCAAAACCAGGTGCTGTAAGGGTAGTTCCGTGGTAGTAGCCCCAGCATTCGTCAGTTTCCTGCAGAACTCCGGCAAAGAATCCACCGCACTCTTCAGTGTCAGAGCCATACCCAGTCGCAGACCAGGTGTCTTTCCAGTACTCGTAGAACAGGGCGTTTACCTGACGGAGGTTATTACTTTCATTTCTGTAGACAAGGCTGAAATTACGTTCAACTCCTGCGTAAGAGTACGTGACGGTGACGCCTTCCCATACCTCTGTACCTGACTCCTTCCATTCGTCGTACCCCGTTGTCCAGGTACCAGCCCTTGGCAGGAAGTCAGTAAAGGCAATATGCTGAACTTTGGTGGGGTCAGCCTGAAGTTTGTTGGTGTCAATGCCGGTGGCGGGATCAAAAGCGTCCTGGAGTTTTTCAGGGGCTGCTGCTACTGTTAATCGATCTTGAGAGGCTGTTGCTACGCTCACAGTGCCAGCGTCATCAACTTCAAACTCAACTTCATCGGTGTTTGCGCTCAAGGTAAAAGAGCCCAGCCCTTCTCCTGAAAGCAGGGCACCGAGGAAGCTCATGGTGCCAAGATCAAGAATCATCAGGCTGTTGGGCTTGTCCTTTGACACCATTATGGAGTAGTCACCTGTTGTGACTATGGCTGTAGACGTATTCCCATCCTGATCGACGGCAATCAGCAGGATAGGTGCGTCAAGTGCCGCCGGAGAAAGGCTCGATCCGCCTACTGTTTGCTTGGTCACCAGACCGCTCAATTGAACCTGAGGAACAGCTTCTACCGTTGGTGTTCCGCCTCCTCCACCGCCACTACTGCTACTGCTTCCCCCGCAGCCAACCATGAACAGTGCTACTGCCAGCACGGAAAAACAGGTAAGTATCCATTTTTTCAATGAAACCTGGGTGTCCATGACTCTCCTCCATTTGTTTTGTGTGAAAATATAATGACGTTATTGCCATGGCTTCGAATGTACGCTTTGAGAGTAGGGAATTCAACATGAAAGTCACAATTTGCGGGTTAAGGAAATGTAATGGGCCCTCTGGCGACGTGAAACCGCGTTTCAAGGGAGTTTCAGCCAGTGAAAGCTCTTGGCGGTGGTGTTGGTAATCGTATACGATCTTTGGTTGAAGTTTGCGGTTGGCACGGGCATAATGCGGGGAGAGTAGAGAGTAGAGAGTAGAGAGTAGAGAGTAGAGAGTAGAGAGTAGAGAGTAGAGAGTAGAGAGTAGAGAGTAGAGAGTAGAGAGTAGAGAGTAGAGAGTAGAGAGTAGAGAGTAGAGAGTAGAGAGTAGAGAGTAGAGAGTAGAGAGTAGAGAGTAGGCAAGCTGCTGAAAAACCCTCATCTGCTGCGTTGCCCGCAGTCGCGCGTCACTGCAACGTACGGAAAGTACGCTTCATTCCGCGCTCAGTGAGCGCAGCAACGGGCAAGAGACGGCTGTTTTTTACTCTTCAAATCTGCGGTAATCCGTGTAATCTGTGGATGGAAAAAGAAGTTGTCCACTTTCGCTGATTTTTGCAGATAAAGGCGAAAGGCTGCGGGGAGAATATAACCGCAAATGGACGCCAATAAACGCAAATGGGATAACCTGGGCTTTTCAGACAGAAAGGCCGTTTCTCTCGCAGAGGCGCAGGGAAAAAGGGCAGTCAGATACATTTCCCCCCTTGTCTTTTCTCCGCGTGATCCTGCGCTTCGGGTGAGCAAAGCGAACGGGCGAGAGTCATTGCCTTTCTTTGTGCCTTGGTGAACTTTGTGTGAGCAGATGTTTTTCTGCCTTTCTGTGTATGATTTTTTCTGGATATATCTTTATTGAAAAGGAGTTTTGCATGGCTGCAGTGAAGAAGATTGCCGTTCTGCCCGGCGATGGTATTGGTCCCGAAGTTATGGATGTGGCGGTAAAGGTGCTGGACAAGGTGGCTGCCAAATACGGGGTGAGTTTTGAGAAGGAGTTCGCCGATGTGGGTGGTATCGCCATCGATAACCACGGCACGCCCCTGCCTGAGAGTACCCTGAGCCTGTGCAAGGCTTCCGATGCCATCCTGTTTGGTTCCGTGGGCGGGCCCAAGTGGGAGTCGCTGCCCCCCGAACAGCAGCCGGAGCGCGGCGCTCTGCTGCCCCTGCGCAAGATCTTCGGCCTCTACGCCAACCTGCGTCCGGCCATTATCTTTCCAGCCCTGACTGGCGCTTCCACCCTGAAGGAAGAGTGCATCAGCGGTGGGCTGGACATTCTCATCGTGCGCGAGCTGACCGGCGGGATCTATTTTGGTCAGCCCAAGGGCCGCGAGGATAAGCCCGAGCGCAAGGCGTTTGATACCCTGGTGTACAGCGAGTCGGAAATTGCCCGCATCGCCCGCGTGGCTTTTGAAGCCGCCATGAAGCGCAATAAGAAACTCTGTTCCATCGACAAGGCCAATGTCCTGACCACGTCGGTGCTGTGGCGCGAAGTGGTGCTGGAAGTGGCCAAGGATTATCCACAGGTAGAGCTGAGCCACATGTATGTGGACAACGCCGCCATGCAGCTGGTGCGCAATCCCAAGCAGTTTGACGTGATTCTGGCCGACAACATGTTCGGCGATATCCTCAGCGACGAAGCCGCCATGCTGACTGGCTCCCTGGGCATGCTGCCCTCGGCTTCCATCGCCGAATCGGCTTTCGGCCTCTATGAGCCCTCCGGCGGCTCCGCGCCCGACATCGCGGGCCAGGGCATCGCCAACCCCATTGCCCAGATTCTCTCCGCCGCCATGATGCTGAAGTTCTCCTTCGGCATGATTGAAGCTTCCGACGATATCGAGGCCGCCGTGCGCAAGACCCTGGATCAGAACTTCCGCACCGGAGACATCTTCTCCGAGGGCATGACACGGGTGAATACAGTACAGATGGGCGAAAAGATCATCGCCAACCTGTAACTCAACTTTCGCACCTTGTTGTCTTGAGTTAAGCTGTTATTCTACTGGCGTTTATCTCGCGGAAACCGTATTGATTTTGAATGCTTGACTTATCTGGTATTCCACTTTTCGTTTTCCGGGTATTGTCCTTTTTGACCGCGCAAAAAGGACACAAAAACGCGCCCCCCGAACGCCCGTACTTCCGGCTCATTGCTCGCCTGTTCTGGAGATCCGGCAGCAGGCTGCTCAAAGAGGCCCATCTGCTGCGTTGCCGGTCATCGCTCGTCACTGCGACGTACAGGGAGTACGCCTCCCTCCTCGCTTTGCCCGCGCCTTGCACCTGGGCCTCTTTGCGTTGCCTGACCCCTGCCTCCCTGCAGTGCTGCCGGACCACTCACTTCCTGTGAGTGTCCCGTTCGGGTCTTGCCAGCCAGGCGTCGCACTTACCGGACGGGCTCAGGGGGGAACGGCCTGCTTCTGTCTTTCCCCCGTGTGCTGGCCCAGTCAGGACGCGCCGACTGTCAGGCTGCTGAAAAGCCCTCATCTGCGGCGTTGCTCACAAGTGCTCGTCATTGCGACGTACAGGAAATACGCCTCACTTCTCACCTTGCTTGCGTGGGACTTGTCTTCATAACTGCATTCCGGGGAGGATCATGTTTCGTCTGGCTACTCCTTCTTTTGTCTATCCCACGGGCCGCTGCTGTAATGCCTTGCATCTTGCGGGGATGGTGGACGAGGTGGAGCTGTTGTACTGTGAGCACGGTGAGCTGATTGATCCCTGGGAGATCGAGGTGCTGCGCCGTCTGCCCGTCGACTATCACATTCACCTGCCCATGGATCTTGAGCTGGACAGCCCGGCGGCCTGGCGGCGCATGCACGCCATGGCTGATATGCTGGAGGTTCTGAGCCCGACGACCTACACGCTGCATCCCGCCGCTGGCCCGGAATTTCTGGCCGGGGTGCGTGATTTTGCGTCGCGCTTTCCGGGGCGGGTCAGCGTGGAGAATGTCAATGGCGATCTGGAGGTTTTCCGGCAGCTGGAGCACGATGATCACCTGTGTTACTGCCTGGATGTGGGGCACGCGGTGCTCTTTGGCACTTCGGTGGGGGGCTTTCTGGAGCGTTGGGGCCACAAGGTCAGCCACTTTCACCTGCACGGTGTGGACGGGGATCGTGACCACCGGGAGCTGCGCCACCTGGATGAGGCGGTGCTGGCGACGGTGGTGGACTTCGCGCGCCGCCACCGGCGGGTCATCAGTGTGGAAGTCTTTGGCATGGAGCCTTTTGTAAACTCACTGCAACACTTAAGGAATTTCTGTGAGCAGAACCATAACCCTGATTAGCGGCGGCGTGGGCAGTGGCAAGACATCCCATGCCCTCGCCCTGGCGGCTCCTGCTGCCCGCAAGGCGTATATTGCCACGGCACCGCGCAACCTGGATGGCGAGATGGATGCCAAAATCCTGCGCCATCAGGCGGAGCGCGACGAAACATACTTTACCATCGAGGAGCCCCTTGACCTGGCAGCAGCCTGTCGTCAGGCCAGAGTGGATGGGGCAACGCTGATCATCATCGACTGCCTGACCCTGTGGGTCAGCAATATTATTTTTCGTGAGGAAAATGGCGAAGCGCGGCTGGCAGATCTGCTGGAAGAACTTGGCAGGCTGCAGACTGACCTGGTGATCGTCACCAACGAAGTCAATCTGGGAGTGATCCCCGCCGATGCCACCACCCGCCGCTACTGCGCGCTGCTGGCACGCGTCAATCGCCGGGTCGCCGAAGCGGCAGACCAGGTACTCTTTATGGTCAGCGGCATTGCCATGGGGGTGAAATAGGGAAGCGCTGAGCGCTTGCCGGCTGTTGATTCTGTGTCGTCCTGCGCGCGGCGTAAAATGTTAAATAATTACTCAACTTTCGCACCTTGTTGCCTTGGGTTAAGCTGTTATTATACTGCCGTTTATCTCGGGAAGCCGTATTGATTTTGAATGCTTGACTTATCTGGTATTCCATTTTTTGTCTCCGGATACTGTCCTTTTTGACCGCGCAAAAAGAACGAAAAACGCGCCCCCCGAACGCCCGTTTTTCCGGATCGTTAGCTCGCCTGTTCTGGAGATCCGGCAGACACTGCCTCCCTGCAGTGCTGCCGGACCACTCACTTCCTGTGAGTGTCCCTTCGGGTCTTGCCAGCCAGGCGTCGCACTCACCGGACGGGCTCAGGGGGGAACGGCCTGCTTCTGCCTCTCCCCCGTGTGCTGTCCCAGCCAGGACGCGAAGACTGGAACGCTATGGACCCGCAGGGTTGCCGCCACGAGGGCGGCAACCGCAAACCAAAAGCCATGGAGGGCGGTTGTTTGCGGTCCCCAGTTCCAGGCAAGCGAACGGCTGAAAAGGACAGCACTGGGGGTCGCTTCCCAGCCACTTTTGGGCTCTTCCGTATTGAGGATACATTGACAAAAAAGTGAGCATGGTGCCACTTATCGGGATTACAACCAAATAATTCCGGGAGAAGCACCATGCTCACCAGTGTTCTTTACCATGCCTACGGCCTTGCTGGCTACGATTACATCCGCACAGAGTATTGCGGCAATACCATCAATTTCCATGTCCGGCCCCGTAAAAAGCTGATTCGCTGCCCTGCGTGCCTTGGCCGTTCTGTCATATTACGCGGCAGTAGCATTCGTCGGTTACGAGGTTTGCCTTTGGGGATCAAGTCCACTTGGTTGCACGTCCACGTTCCACGCATCCAGTGCCTTCAGTGCGGTAGTGTCAGGCGGGTGAGTCTGAAAATAGCCTCTCCACGGTGTTCCTACACCCATGCATTTGCTCGGTATGTGGTCTCCCTTGCCCAAGCTATGACCCTCATTGATGTAGCACGGCTTCTTGGTATAGGCTGGGACCTGGTCAAGTCCATTTTCAAGCAGTATCTGCATCATCACTACAGTAGCCCTTCACTTGCTGGGCTTGAGTATATCGCCATTGATGAGAAATACACAGGACGCAAACATGGCTTCATTACTCTCGTCATTGACCTTGGTTCAGCCAGGGTCGTATACGTTGGAGCAGGCAAACAGGCAGAAGCGCTTGATGGTTTCTGGAAACGCCTTGGTCGTCGCAAGTCATCTATCAAAGCCGTTGCTGCTGACATGAGTCCGGCTTACCGGTCGGCAGTGCTCGAACACCTTCCATCTGCTGCGTTGGTGTTTGATCGTTTCCATGTCGTCAAGCTTATGAATGAACGCCTTACCGATATTCGCCGCGAGCTGTACCATGAGCTCACAAGTCAGCATGACAAGAGCATTCTCAAAGGCACTCGCTGGATGCTTCTCAAAAATCCGCAGAGCATTGGCGAGCAAACCAGTGATCATGAACGCCTTGAACTTGCCCTGCAGGCCAATCGACCATTGGCGGTTGCCTATTACATGAAAGAAGATCTCCGCCAGATATGGCAACAAACTGACAAGGTAACTGCCACGGTATTCCTCGATGACTGGATCAACAGGGCTCAAGCATCAGCTATCAAAGGATTGAAGAAAATGGCCAAAACGCTGGAGAAGCACCGAGAGGGAATCCTGAACTGGTATGATCACCCCATATCAACAGGACCACTTGAGGGGATCAACAACAAAATTGATACCCTCAAAAGGCAAGCCTATGGATACAGAGATATGGAATTCTTCGAGCTCAGAATAAAGGCCCTCCATAATTCAAAGTACGCTTTAACCGGATGAACCCACTTTTGGCGATTCAAAAGTGGCAAGGAAAACTCCTGGCCAATGGGGCGTAATGCCAAGCATGCAGTCTGTGCAGAACCATTTCGGCCATTCCAATATGGCATCAGTGTCGACGCCGACAATGCTGTTTCAGGCGCGAACATAAGCCACGTGCTTCCAGCGTTCAGCGAGTACCTTGCGCCCGTATCACAGGGGTGTCCCCTGTCCCGACAGGATCACCACGGCTGCCACAAAAAGCACCAGCTCGCATGTTTCACACAGGGCTCCCAGCATATCTCCGGTGAATCCACCGATCATGCGGCGGTACCACCAGAGTACCAGCGCCACAAACACCACGAATACTGCCAGGAGTGCCAGGGTGATCTGATACCCTGCCCCCAGGAGGACAGACAGGGCCAGGAACTGCACCAGCAGCCAGGGTGTCCGTTTTCCGTAAAATGAGCTTGCCAGTCCTTCCCCGCGGGCATAGGGCAGCAGGTGCATGGCAACTACCATGGACAGGCGCGCCAGTACGGGTACTGCAACCAGAATCCACAGGTTCTCCAGGTGCATGAAGGCGTAGAGCTTTCCTCCCAGCACCAGCACAACTGCTACCACTCCCATGGTGCCCACATGCACATCCCGCATGATTTCCAGTTTGCGTTGGCGGTCGCGATGGGAGAAGAGGGCATCGGCGCTGTCGGCCAGGCCATCCAGGTGCAGCGCCCCGGTGATCACCACCAGGTAGAGCACCATCAGCAGGGGGGCGATTGATGCCGGAGCCAGCCAGTGTACCAGTGCCAGGCCACAGCCAATCAGCAGTCCCACCCAGCCGAATGAGCGCACCGACGCTGATCCATCAAAGGAGCTTCCCGGGATACGTATGATTGTCAGAAAACCAAGGGCACTGAGGAAACCCTTCATCCTTTTCTCCTTTTGCAGGCTGCTGAAAAACCCTCATCTGCGGCGTTGCTCACCAGTGCTCGTCGTTGCGACGTACAGGAAGTACGCCTCACTCCTTTGCTTGCGCCTTGCACCTGGGCATTTTTCAATTGCCTGCGCGTTGGCGGCTCCTATACCTGGTGCAGGGACTCCCACTGGGCCATCTTCTCTTCCAGGGCTGCTTTGGCGCTTTCCCGTTCTTCGGAAAGGGTGCCGAGGCGCTGGAAGTCGCTGGCGCAGTTTTCAATTTTCTCTTCCAGCCGGGCTATGCGCTCTTCCAGCTCCGCGATTTCCTCTTCCACACTGGCGACTTTGTAGCGATCCACTTTTTTGGTTTTGCGGCCGGGCTCTTCGCTGGGTGTGGTTGCTGGTGTACTGTCGGTGGGTGAGCCTTTCAGGTGGTCCTGGTACTCCTGGTAGCTTCCCCGGAATATCTCCAGCTTGCCCTGATTGATGATAAAGAGGCGGGTGCAGACGTTTTCCAGAAAATAGCGATCGTGGGAGACGGCCAGCACGGTGCCGGGGAATTCGCGTATGCCTTCAATGACGGCTTCGATGCCTTCTATGTCCATGTGGTTGGTGGGCTCGTCCAGGATGAGCAGGTTGCCGCAGTCCATTTCCAGGCAGGCAAAGCTCAGGCGTGAGAGTTCGCCGCCGCTGAGGACGCCCACGTGCTTGAAGTGCTCTTCGCCCCGGAACTGGTATTTGGCCAGCAGGGTGCGCAGCTCCTGGTCGGTGGCCAGGGGGCGGATCTCCCGCAGCTGCTGAATGAGGTTGAGCTGGGGGTTGAGTTCGCGGTGTTCCTGGGAGAAGTAGCTGATGCGCACCAGGTTGCCCAGGTGAATGGTGGCGCTGTCGGCTTCTTCGGCTCCGGCCAGGATGCGCAGCAGGGTGGATTTGCCACTGCCATTTGGCCCGATGATGCCGATGCGTTCGCCGTTGTCCACCTCCAGGTCGATGCCGCGCAGGATGGGGGTGGTGCCGTAGGTTTTGGTAATGTGGCTGGCTTTGAGCACGGTCTGGGCACTGGGGAGGTATTCCGGGGTGAAGCGGGTGCTGAAGCTCTTTTTCTGGTCGATTTCCACGTCATCGTGGGCGTTTTGCAGGCGTTCCAGCTGCTTCTGGCGGCTTTGGGCCTGGGTGTGGTTGCGCCAGGACTTGAGTCGGCGGATCAGCTCCTCTTCCTTGCGCACTTTCTCTTCATAGGCCTGCTGATTGCGCTGGATATCCTTGTAGCGCACTTCCCGCTGCTCCAGGTAGTGCTGGTAGCTGCCGCTGTAGCTGTAGAGGTTGCCGCCGTCCAGCTCCACAATGCGGGTGGCGATGTTTTCCATGAGTTTGCGGTCGTGGGAGACGATGAGCAGGGTTTTAGGGTACTGGCGCAGGAACTGTTCCAGCCACTGGATGTTGCGGATGTCCAGGTGGTTGGTGGGCTCGTCCAGAATCATGATGTCCGGTGACTGGGCGATGAGGCGGGCCAGGGCCAGGCGGTTCTTCTGTCCGCCCGAGAGGGTCTGGGGATCGCGCTGGAAGTCGTCGTTGCCAAATCCCATGCCGTGGAGGACGCTGCGGGTGACGGCGTCGACGCGGTAGCCGCCGTAGGTGTTAAAGGTGTGCTGCAGCTGATCCATCTGCTCCAGCAGCCGGATCATCAGTGCTTCATCATTATAGACTTCCGGACGGGAGATGCGCTCCTGCAGCGCGGTCAGTTCCTCTTCCTTTTCCAGCAGCCAGGCGAAGGCGTTCTGCACGGTGGCGTAGACGGTTGGGCCGAAGTTTTCCAGGCGCTGGTCAAGGTAGCCGATGCTGCCTCCTGCGCGGACGGAGCCGCTATCGGGCAGTGTCTGGCCGGTGATGATTTTGAGGAGGGTGGTCTTGCCGGAGCCGTTGATACCCACCAGGAAGGCTTTGTCGCCGGGGTGAATGCGCACATTGCACTGGTGGAAGAGGTCGCGGTTGCCCAGAAACTTTTCCAGTTCCTGTATTTCAAGCATGGTTTCTTCTCTTTCGCAGGTTGAGTTTTCGTGCTACGGAAACAAGCCACAAGGGATCTCCCTTGTGGCTTGCGGGGTTTGTGCAAAGAGGTGGGCAGGATGCTCAGTTTTCCCGCTTTACCATGCGCTGGGCGGCGCGCAGCTGAGCGGCTGAGGGTCTGCCCTGGAAGCCCTTCTGGTGGCGGGTCATGGCGGGGCCGGTGGGCAGCTCCAGCATGAACTGGTACCAGTTTTCGCCAAAGGCTTTCATCTTCATCTTTCTGCCGTTCTGCAGGGCGGCGAGGTTCTGTTCCAGCGCCTCCGATGTGGGGTTCTTCTTATTGCCTTTGCTCAGGATTTCGATAGCCGCTTCCCGTTCGCCGATTTCCACGAGGCACCAGGCATAGACGGCCCAGATGATGGGGTGCTTGGGGTTGCTCTTCACGGCTCTGTTGAAGACGTTCTTCATGGCAGTGTAGTTTTTTTCCCGGAAGTAGATGACCGCCAGCATGGCCACGCCGATCCAGTGGCGGGGAATGCCCTTGTTGAGGTACTCCTTGGCCTTTTCATATTCCTTCTGCAGGTAGTAGATGACGCCGATCTGGCTGTTCATCTGCTTGTCCAGATGGAGCTGCCAGTTCTTGAGGCGTTTGCCGTCCTCAAGAATGCGGATGGCGCGGGCGTAGTTGCCTTTCTGCAGGGCTTTTTGCGACTCTTCAAAGGGCTTTGTAAGGAAGGTCATGAATTTCTTGCCGAGGAAATACATGATGATGGCGGTGATGACTATGGAGAGAATAGAGGCCAGCCACAGGGGCATGAAAAAGTTCAATCCGGCTCCGATGGCAAGCCAACAGATGATCATGATAGCAATTGTGTACATAGTGTTACCGTATCCTGAGGTTTATAAGGTCGTTCCCGTGTCTACGGGTTGAGGTCATCAATGTAGATTATGCCCTTTGTTTCTGGCAGCTTCTCGTCACTGGCGCTGCTCTGGCCACCACTGCGGGGTGTCGGGGATGCGGGTTCCGCACTGCGGGCGGGGGGGCGTGGTGGTGTGGCCGCGTTGCTGCTCCTGGGGTTCAGCGACGAGTAGCGTATGCTCACCGATGAGCCACCGAATCTGGTGGTAATGGTGATCAGCGCCATGGCGCCATCCTTGTAGTAAAGCTTGTTTATCTGGTTAGCCGAGATGGAGGTTGAGTCCAGGGTCCAGCCGTTGCGGGGCATTTCCCGGCGGTAAATGGCCACGACGGATTCAGAGGCGATGCGCCCGTCGTAGGTGCGTCCGGCGAGGATCATGCCGTTTTTGGTTTCGAAAAGGTAGGTCTGGTCCTCCGCCAGGCGGTAGTCGGCGGGAACAGGGATATCCCGCAGGAAGGTGTCGCTGACAATAATGGGCGCGGTGGCTGTCTGGGTGGGGGTGCGGTCGTGGGTGCCGCTGCCCGTGGCTGAAGAGCGGCTGCTGCCCGAGGTGGCAGTGCAGCCCGCCATGATGAATGTGACCGTGAGGAGGCCGGCAATGGCTCCGGTGCGCAGCTGGCGTAGCATATGTTTCCTTTGTGCGGTTGAGGTGTGTTGTCATTTTTTTCAACCCTTACTTGTACCATGGAATAATGTCAGGGGCAAGATATCCACGCCGGCGCAGGATGGAATCCCGCAGGCCTTTGGCGCTGATTTTCTGGCTGCGGGGATTCTTTCCTTTCACGTGCCGAGGCGAAAGGAAAAACCGGGAGTGCCTGCTGCCTTTGGCGGCAGGTTCTGTGATTTCTGAGACATATCCGAGACAAACTGGCCTTTTCCATTGACTCGCTTTCAAGGCTTTCCGTAGAATGTATTATTTTGGTTGTTGCAATGGGTAAAACCTATCATTTTTGACATTACACAACGGGATACAGTGAAAGTCAGGGTATTCGGTACATTATGGATGTTTTTCCACGCTCTTCCATGCCTCTGAAACAGCAGGTCTGGGTGGCGCTGCAGCACCTGGCGGTGTTCGCGGCGCTTGTTATTCTGATTCTGCTTTCCACCACGCATTTTCGCGAAACCCGCGTGAATGATTATCTGCGCTTGAAGAGTGAACACCTGCATCAGAGCTATCTGGCGGTATATCAGCATTTTCAGCAGCTTGGCAGTGCCATGGTTCTCTCCATGGGCACCGATGAAAAACTGCAGCGTCTCCTTGCGGATGAGCGCACAGCGCAGCAGGGCGATGCATTGGCCACTCTGCTTGATTCTCGCCTGAAACAGCTGCGTGCCGAGGGCTTTTCGGCGCTTCACTTTGTGGATGCCAGCCGCCAGCCACTGTATTCGTTCCGTTTACGGTCTTCAGGGCCGTTTCAGGTGATGGTGGGGGACGATTCGGCTGGTGAGGTGAGGGCTGTGCCGGGTGCACTGCTGATCTTTTTCGGCGCCCGGGACGCTTCTGCGCCAGCGATTATGCTGGAGCTCCCCCTGGAGAGCGTTTCACGGGGGATGGAGAGTTTCTATCGCGGTTCTTTTGCCTTTACTCCGCCTCTGGCCGAGGTGCATGAGGTGTCGGAGACGGCTCTGTGTCAGACGCTGCCCCCCGAGGCAAGCGCGATTACGGGAAAACGGAAAATGCGGGATTTTCTGCGCAGTATTGAGAGGCAGATGGGCAACCAGCGACCTTTTGCCACCAGTGTTCGCTTTGGGCAGAAACGCTATACCTATACCTTTTTGCCAGTTCATCTGGCGCAATCTCCGGACTTTCTCTTCCACTATGAAGACGATGTCTACGTTATGGAGTACTACCACAACTATTACCTGCTGGTGTTCCTCTTTACGCTGATCGCGTTTACGGTGGTGCTGGCCAATTTCAGCCGGGTGCGCTCCCTCTACACCCTGCGACAGCAGCGTGATGAGCTGGCGCGTGTCGGGGGGCTGCTGAAGGGCACGACTGACAGTATGGTGGAGGGGTTGCTGATGATAGATGGCAGTCGTCGTATCACCTACTGCAACCGCGCGGCGACTCTGCTTCTGCATGCGACGGAGCAGGAGTTGCTGGGCAGAACCCCCGATGCCTTTTTCTTTCACGCATCCTCTCCGTGGGAGGTGCCCCAGGAGATTTTCTGTGTGGCTGACGCCGTGAGCGACGAGAGCATGGGAACCGAGTGCGAAGCGCTGGTGATCTCCGATGGTGGGCAGCGGCGCTATGTCTCCTATATTACGACACCCCTGCAGGATGGTGCGGGTATCAGTGGCGGCCATGTCATGGTCTTTCGCGATATCAGCCAGCAAAAAGATGATCAGGAGCGCATTCGCCTGCTGACAGAGGCATTCGTGCAGACGGACAGCATGATTCTGATTACCAACCATCGGGGCATCATCGAGTACGCCAATCAGGCGTTTTTTGCCCAGACGGGATATGACCGCGAAGAGGTTATCGGCAAGTCGCCACGCTTCCCCAGTCCCAGTGTGGAGTCGGAGATCTGGAGCGTGATCAGCGCTGGTCAGACCTGGCGTGGCGAGATGGAGAGTCGCAAGAAAAACGGCGAGAGTTACTGGACATCCATGTCAGTGACTCCCATCAAGGACACCCATGGGCATGTGACCCACTACGTGACCGTGGAAGAGGATATGACCGAGCGCAAGGCCATGGAGGACGCGCTGCGCGAGGCCAAGAATGTGGCCGAAGAGGCCAGCCGCGCCAAGAGTATTTTCCTGGCCAACATGAGCCACGAAATCCGCACCCCCATGAACGGGATACTGGGTATGACGGAACTGGCGCTGCAGACCGAACTTTCCACAACCCAGCGGCGCTACCTCACTATCGCCCACAATTCGGCGAAGTCATTGCTGGTGATTATCAACGACGTGCTGGACTTCTCGAAGGTGGAGGCTGGCGAAATCCGGCTTGAGCAGACCAGTTTCGATCCTGTTGAGACCGTGGAAAACGTCATGCAGTCCATTGCCTACAGCGCCTACAGCAAGGGCATTGAGCTGATGAACCACATCGACCATCGCCTGTCGCACTACCTGGTGGGCGATCCCACCCGGCTGCAGCAGATTCTCAATAACCTGCTGGGCAACGCGGTGAAATTTACCGATACCGGCCACGTGCTGCTGGATGTGGAGGTGCAGGGGGAATCTGATAGTGAGGCGCATCTGCATTTCCGGGTCATTGACACGGGAATTGGTATTCCCGCCAATAAGATCGACAGTATTTTCGAAAGCTTCTCCCAGGTGGAGGCCTCGGATAGACGCAAATTTGGTGGCACCGGGCTGGGGCTGGCCATTACCCGGAAGCTGGTGCACCTGATGAATGGGCGCATCTGGGTGGAAAGTCATATGGGAGAAGGCAGCACCTTCCACTTTGTCATCCCCTTCCGCAAAGGCGACAGGCTGCCCGATATTCCCTTTGATATCTCTGCCGAGCAGGCGGCCAGGACGCGTATTCTGGTTGCCGACGACAGCGAGATCAATCGCCGCATCCTGGTGGAGATACTGGAACGTCGCCAGCTGGGGGTCGTCGAAGCCATCGATGGTGATGACGCGCGTCAGAAGCTGCAACAGGCCATGGATGAGGGGCGACCCTTTGATATGCTCATTCTGGATCATTTCATGCCCGGCATTCGTGGGGTGGATCTGGCCAGGGAGCTGCATCAGCATAAAGGGCATCGCAATCTCCCCATTCTCCTGCTGCCTTCATCCATGGACAGCGATGATCTGGTACGCATGGACAATTGTGGCATGTGTTTTCACCTGCCCAAGCCCATTCGTTACCGGCAGCTGCTGCAGGCGGTCAACACCTGCCTGGACAAGCAGGGCAAGCCGGGGCGCAGATCAGCAGCATCGGCCTCACGAGCCCTGGATGGCCAACTGCTGCTGCCGCTGAATCTGCTGGTGGTGGAGGACAATCCCATTAACCGTGAGCTGGCGGTGACCATACTGCGCCAGCAGGGCCACCGCGTGGTTGAGGCGGAAAATGGCTCCGAAGGCCTCAGGCGCATGACCCAGGAAAAATTTGACCTTGTCTTTATGGATATACAGATGCCGGTCATGGATGGCCTGACAGCGGTAAAGATTCTGCGCTCCTGCGAAAAGGGCATCGGCATGCCGGTGGAAGAGTATGGTGATGTGAGCGTTCCCCTGTGCAGTGCTGTAGCGGGAACCTATACTCCCGTTATCGCCCTGACGGCCCATGCGATAACCGGTGAACGGGAAAAGGGGCTGGCCGCAGGAATGGATGAGTATCTGACCAAGCCTTTCCAGGCGCGGGAGATTGTCGATATCCTCTGGCGCTTTGCTCCCGAAGAATGTCGGCAGTCAGCCGAATCCGGACAGCCGGAGGGCTGGCATGCTCGCAGTGAAAGCAGCATGTCCATTCCCCATGGCGCCACTGCCATCAATATGGAGCAGGTCAAGCGCCACCTGATGGAAACCTATTTGATTCCTGAGGAGAAAATCGATAACCTGCTGGCCATTACGGTGCGCTCTTTTACGACGCAGCTCGCTGCGTTGAAAGAAGCTTGCCGGGAGCAGGACAAGGACCGGATATCCACGGCAGCCCACACCATCAAAGGGGCGCTGCTGAATATCGGCCAGCGTCAGTGGGCTGAGGTGGCGGCCAGCATTGAGCGCCACAAGCCACGTGACATGGATGAGGGTCGCGTACTGGGCTGGATTGAGCAGCTGGAGACGGGCCTGAGTCGCATCGTGGAAAAAGGCACCCACGACGATCGCTGACCCTTGCCTTTGCCGAAGCCATGCTGGTAACGGGCGAAGGGCTTTTGCAGCCTGTTCATGGCTGCGCAGGAGTTTAACTCAAAAATATGGAGATGTATCATGCTGAGAATGATTCAGGTTGTTCTGTTGCTGTTGCTGGCACTGCCCGCGTGGGCTGCCCAGGGGCAGGTGCTGCCAGTCCGCGAGAATCCCGAGAACCCCATTGCGCATATTCACACCACCATGGGCGATATCTATATTGAACTGTTTCCCGCCGCCGCTCCCCGCACGGTCCAGAATTTTATGGAGCTGGCCAGAACCGGTTTTTACGAAAACACGATTTTTCATCGCGTCATCGATGGCTTTATGATTCAGGGAGGTGATCCCACGGGTACCGGAACCGGCGGCCCCGGCTATTCTTTCGCCGATGAAATCAATGCCCGTGCCCTGGGGCTCGACAAGGAAAAAGTGGTGCAGGGCGGTTACCTGCCCCATCCCTCCCTGGGGGTCAATTCCCAGGAAGAGTTCCAGCAGCTGGTGGTTCTTCCCCTGATCTTCGCTTTGGGCATCAGCTCCCAGGAAGAACTTGACGCGCGCCGCGAGGAAGTGGAAAGGACCCTCTTCTCCATGAGTCTCAAAGACGCCTATGTGAACCTTGGTTACGAATATAGTGAGAATCTGCCTTCGCGTCCGCTGGTAAAGGGCGCCCTTGCCATGGCAAACTCCGGACCGGGTACCAATGGTTCGCAGTTTTTTATCACCCTGGATGGGACTCCCTGGCTGACGGGCAAGCATACCGTATTCGGTCAGGTGCTCTTTGGCATGGATGTGGTTGAGGCGATTGGCAAGGTGCGCGTGGATATGAGTAACCGCCCACGCCAGCAGGTGAGCGTGCGTTCTGTGGAAATCCTGGATCAGCTTCCACCCCTGCTGCTTCAACTGGGCAATGGAAATCAAAATACGCGTTCAACCCCTTGACATTGCATTGACTTGAGGATATAGTTTTTCGGTTTTACACAGGTGGGACCAGAGAAGAGTCCGATCTGGGCCGGTTTTCCCCCCGTTTACTGGCACAGTTCAGATGTACGGTAAATTATTGCCCATCATAAGAAGAGGTTGCGATGAAGACCTATGTTTCCAAGGGAGATATCGAGAAAAAGTGGTACCTGGTTGATGCCGAAGGCAAGAGCCTTGGTCGCCTGAGTACTGAAATTGCGCGTATTCTGCGCGGCAAGCATAAAGTTACCTTTACTCCCCACATGAATGACGGTGACTATGTTGTTGTGGTCAACGCTGACAAAATTGAAGTTTCCGGGCGCAAGGCCGAGCAGAAGGTCTACTACCACCACACCTGGTATACCGGTGGTCTGAAGGCAGAGGCCTACAAGGACCTGCTGGCCCGCAAGCCCGAAGAGGTAATCACCAAAGCCGTAAAGGGCATGCTGCCGAAAAACAAACTGGCTGACAAGATGATCAAGCAGCTGCGTGTATACGCCGGTCCTGAGCATCCCCATGCCGGTGCCAATCCCCAACCATTGAATTTTTAAGCCGAGGGAGCATACATGTCGGAACGATACTACGCTACAGGAAGAAGAAAAGCCTCCATTGCCCGTGTATGGCTTACACCGGGAAATGGCAAGATGATCGTCAACCATCGCCCTTTTGAAGAGTATTTTGCTCGCGAAACGGTCAAAATGGTGGCAAAGCAGCCCCTCAGCCTCACGAAGAACCTGGAGAAGTTTGACCTGTACGCCACCGTAAGCGGTGGTGGACTGTCTGGTCAGGCCGGCGCCCTGCGCCTTGGCATTGCCAGAGCCCTCTCCAAAATTACCAAGGACCTGCGCTCTGATCTCAAGCGCGGTGGCTTTCTTACCCGCGACGCGCGTATTGTCGAGCGCAAGAAGTACGGTCGCCACAAGGCCCGTCGGGGACACCAGTTCTCCAAGCGCTGATACGCTTTTCGCTGTATCCTGCACAAAAAAAGCCCGGTGGAATTTCCACCGGGCTTTTGTACGTTCGGGAAAAGGGCTTCAGTGGCCGAAGATAAACTTGTCGGCCAGCTCAACCAGGCGGCCGATTTCCGGCTTGGTGATGGTGTCGTTGGCGCCGATGGCCAGGGCCTTGCGGCGGTTTTCTTCACTCATGATGGAGGAGAACATCAGAATAGGCAGATCCGCGTAGGCATCGCGTTCACGCAGGCGCTTGACCAGGTGCATGCCGTCCATGCGCGGCATTTCCACGTCACTGATGAGCAGGCTGACCAGTTCGGATATGGGCTGGTGTTCGGATTTGGCAGTCTGTTCAAATTCCATGAGAATATCGTAGGCCTCTGCGCCATCCTGGGCGGCCAGTACATTATAGCCAGCGGTGCGCAGGGTGGTTTCAATCAGCTTGCGGATAAAGGCGGAGTCGTCGACAACCAGCAGGGTCTTGGCCTGGCGGCGCGAAACCATGGCTTCATCCTGGAGAATCCGCTTGTCCAGGGAAACGTCGTAGCGTTCCATGCTCTGTTCGGGGTTGATGTCGGCAATGATCTTCTCGAAGTCCAGAATCATGATGAGGCGGTTCTCCATGCGAACCACGGCAACGACACAGTCGCTCTCGCGGCTTTCCAGGAACTGGCTGGGTGATTCCACGTTTTCCCAGGAAATGCGGTAGATGCGGCTGACAGAGTCTACCAGGAAGCCGTTGAACATCTTGTTGAACTCGGTGACGATGACCCGTTTGCTCTGCAGGTCGTCGTGAACGGGAATTTTCAGCCAGTGGGCCAGATCCACCAGGGGAATGAGGCGGTCGCGCAGGTTGAAGATGCCGACAACGCTGGGGTGCGCGTTGGGGTACTCGGTGGTCTCAGGTACCTTGATGATTTCGCGCACTTTGGCGACATTGATGCCGTAGTGGGCGATTTTTTCCTGACCATCAGGCATCTGCTTGCGTAGCTGAAACTCAATGATCTCCAGTTCGTTGGTGCCGCTTTCCAGGAGAATGGCTTGTTTTTCTTGGCTCAGGCTGCTCATGTTCAACCCCTTGGTATTAATTTCATGCTGTGTTTTCGGGAATCATCATCCACTTTAAAGGCATCTAGATGATGCTGTACGTCTGCTGAGAGTCTGGCCAGGTCCCGGGACGCGAATGCCACCTCTTCCGAGGCCTTCGCGGTCTCTTCCGAGGTTGTTGATATGGACTGAACATCCTCGGTGATCTGCTCGGAAGTCTTGGCCATCTGTTCAACAGCGGCCACGTTCTGTTCTATAAGCTGCTGCAGGTTTTCCATGCCCTGCAGTACGGTGGTGAATGCTTCGTCAGCCTGACGGGAGAGAGACGCGCCGTGCTGAACGCGGTCGTTGACGGTTCCCATGGATCTGGTGACCTGATTAACGCCCGACTGAATGGTTTTGACGATCTCGATGATCTCCTGGGTGGAGTTGGTGCTGCGTTCCGCCAGCTTGCGAACTTCGTCGGCGACCACGGCAAATCCCCGTCCTGCGTCGCCGGCGCGGGCAGCTTCAATGGCAGCATTGAGGGCCAGCAGGTTGGTCTGATCGGCGATATCATTGATGACCTGAATCACTTCCTCAACCCGCTTGCTCTTCTCTTCCAGGGATTGGGCGAAGGATGCGGTTTCATCTACTTCGCGGGCGATGCCCTCCATTTCGCTGGTGGACTGCTGGACAATTTCCCCACCCGCCTTGGCGGCGTCAAGGGCCATGTTGGCATTATTTTCCACGTCACCCATGTTACGGGAGACTTCGCCGACGGTGTGGGACATCTCGTGTATGGCCGAGGCAATCTGAGTAATGGTTTCTGATTGCTGCCCCATGCTGGATGACATCTGGGAGGATGTGCTGCTGAGTTGCTCGCTGGCGGAAGCGACACCTTCCACGGAGTTGCGCACGTTAATGACCGTCTGCTGAGTCTTTTCCAGGAAGGCGTTGATGAAGCGACTGACCTCGGTGAGTTCGTCGCGCCCCTGGATGGGCAGACGGCGGGTCAGGTCGCCTTCGCCCTGGGAGAGTTCCATGGACACTGCGGCAATACGGTTGGCGGAGCCCATGATGGCGCGCAGCAGCAGGACCATGGGGATAAAGAAGACGATCACCAGGGCGGCTACGAATATGGTCATGCGTCCGACCTCTGACCAGAAGGCGGACTGGATGTCGTCGTTATAGACACCGGTGCCGATGATCCAGCCCCAGGGCTCGAAACCGATGACATAGGAAGTTTTTTCCACGGGGGTGTCATGGCCGGGTTTGGGCCAGAGATAATTGACGTGACCCCGTCCGTTTTCGCGCACGGTGCGGACAAATTCCATGAAGAGGCGGTTGCCGGTGGGATCCTCAAAGGAGCTCAGATCCTGGCCGTCCAGGCGGGGGTTTATGGGGTGCATGATCATGCGCGGCTGCATGTCATTAATCCAGTAGTACTCCTGCCCCTCGTAGCGCAGGGATTTTATTGCCGTGAGAGCGGCGGCTTTCGCTTCGTCCATACTCATCTTGTTTTCGGTGGCCTGGCGGTGGTAGTGGGCCAGGACGCCGTGCCCCACCTCAGCCAGTTGCTTGATGGTCACCTCGCGGGTCTCTTTGAGGGTTCCATGGAGGGTGCTCAGGGAGATGCCGATCAGGATGAATGTTCCCATGGCGGCACAAACCAGGAAAAGAAAGAGTTTGCCTTTGATCGTTCTGAATATGTCAAGCATGGCGACTCCGAAAAAAGGATGGTGTGGCAGACTCATGTCCTGCGGAAACTATATTTTATAAGCGAAAAGCGTCATACTGTAAATGTTTTTTATGATCGGCACCCGGTGGTGGGGCGGACTGTGGAGATATGTGGAATTGCTCCGCGGAACCGCGAAATTTGGTGCATCGTGTCTCGTTCGGAATCGCTTGACATGTTTTAATATGTAAAGTAACTTAGCGCGCTGAAATAAGGCCGCGTTTTTGCGGCGATCTGTTTTCCGGTTAACAATTTAGCGCTCTGGAGGTGTATCATGAAGAAAATACTGTATTCTGTTCTGCTGGCTCTGGTCTGTACGGCGGTTGCCTGGTCCCAGGTGGTCAACGTCTACTCCTATCGTCAGACTCATCTGATGGAACCCCTGCTGGAGGAGTTTAAACGGGAAACCGGCATCGACTACCGTCTGCTGACCGGAGCGGCCGGCGGCCTGCTGGAGCGCCTGGTGCGTGAGGGTGCCAACAGTCCGGCTGACGTATTGATTACGGTGGATGCCGGCAATCTGGTGGCTGCCAAGCAAGCCGGCGTGCTGCGCTCCATAGAGTCGGACATTCTCGATGTCAGCATCCCTGCCCACTATCGCGATGCCGATGGCCAGTGGTACGGACTCTCGGCCCGTTCCCGGGTGATTTACTACGCCCCCGATCGCATTGATCCCGCACAGATATCCAGCTACGAGGCGCTGGCTGACCCGAAACTGGGCAAGCGCATCTGTGTGCGCAGCTCGTCCAATGTCTACAACCAGTCCCTCATGGCAGCCATGATTGCGCACCACGGAGCCGCCAAAGCGGAAGAGTGGGCTCGCGGACTGGTAAACAACTTTGCCCGTCAGCCCCAGGACAACGACACTGCCCAGATTCGTGCCGTTGCCGCCGGACAGTGTGATGTGGGCATTGCCAATACCTATTACTTCGGTCGTCTGATTGCCTCTGACGCAGCGGCTGATAAGGATGTGGTGGCAAAGGTGGCGATGCTTTGGCCCAATCAGGATGATCGCGGTGCCCATATGAACCTCAGCGGTGCCGGAGTGACCAAGAGCTCGCGCAATGTGGGTGCCGCCATCAAACTGATCGAGTTCCTCGCCAGTGAAAAGGCCCAGACCATCTACGCCGAACACAATAACGAATATCCCGTCAATCCCAGCGCTGTCCTCTCCGGTCCCATTCAGAGCTTCGGCGAGTTCAAGGCCGATACCCTGAACCTCTCCGAACTGGAGAAATACCAGGCCGAGGCCGTGCGCATTATGGATCGGGTGGGCTGGCGTTAATTTCTGGTAATTTTCCACCTTTCCCTGTATAGTTTTGTGGTTTTCCGCTGGCTGGGTATTGCCCTGTCAGCGGATTATCATTTCTCCCGTACACTTCACGGGGAGATGCACCGCAATTACGGGTTATCTGGAATGAGCTTCCCATGAATATGCAACGTCGTCGCTTTTTTTCTCCCTGGGCCCTGGCCACCTGGATCGTTGCCCTGCTTGTGGCAACACCGGTTCTGGTGGTGCTGGGGTATATTTTTGTGCCTAACAGCGAACTGTGGAGCCACCTGGCCGCCACCGTACTGCCCCGCTATATCGCCAATTCTCTGTGGCTGATGGTGGGAGTCGGCTCAGGAACCCTGCTGATCGGCGTTGCCTGCGCGTGGCTGGTGACCATGACCAGTTTTCCCGGCCGTCGCTTCTTTGAGTGGGCTTTACTGATGCCCCTGGCAGTTCCGGCCTATGTCATCGCCTTTACCTACACCGGGCTGCTGGATTTTGCCGGGCCGGTGCAGACCCTGCTGCGGGAAACTTTCGGCTGGCGCAGCGCCGCTGAATACTGGTTTCCCGAAATACGCTCCCTGCCCGGTGCCATCATCATGATGACCCTCGTATTCTATCCCTACGTATACATGCTCTCCCGCGCCTCCTTTCTGGAACAGTCCATCAGTGTACTGGAGGCCAGTCGTACCCTTGGACGCAGCTCCTGGAGCAGTTTTTTCCAGGTGGCGCTGCCCATGGCCCGCCCCGGCATTGCCGGTGGCCTGGCATTGGTGCTGATGGAAACCCTCAACGACTTTGGCACGGTGGATTTTTTCGCCGTCGATACCTTTACCACTGGTATCTACCGCACCTGGCTCGGTATGTGGGAAGTGGCAGCCGCAGCGCAGCTGGGTGCCATGCTCATGGTGTTCATCTTCGTGCTCATCGCCCTGGAGCGCTGGTCCCGTGGCAAAGGAAAGACCACCAACAATGCCGGCTCCTATCGCAGCATCAGTCGCTATCAGCTCAGCGGCTTCAAAGCTGCGGCGGCCTGTATTCTCTGCTTTCTCCCCGTTTTTTTCGGATTTCTGCTGCCCGTGGGAGCCATGGCCTACTGGACCGTGATTTCCTGGGGATTTGTGGATAGCCGCTATGTGGTCATGGCCAGGAACAGTTTTGCCCTGGCGGGCATTGCCTCGCTCTTTGCCGTTGGGGTTGCCGTGCTGCTGGCATATGGCCAGCGACTGCAGCCTGGGAAGTCCATGGGCTTTGCCGTGCGCCTGGCCAGCATGGGATATGCCGTTCCCGGCGCGGTGATTGCCCTGGGCGTCATGATCCCCTTCGCGTTTTTTGATAACACCCTCGACAGCTTTATGCGCCAGTGGTTCGGCATTTCCACCGGACTGCTGCTGACCGGCACCTGGACCGCCCTGATCTTCGCCTATGTGGTGCGCTTTCTGGCGGTCTCCCTCAATACCATTGAAGCCAGCCTGGGCAAGATCACCTACAGCATGGATGGCGCCTCCCGCACCCTTGGCCACACAGCCGGGCAGACGCTGCGCAGGATCCATACGCCCATCATGCGTGGCAGCCTTCTCACCGCGGCCATTCTCGTCTTTGTGGACGTCATGAAAGAGCTGCCCGCCACCTTCATGATGCGCCCCTTCGGCCTGGAGACTTTAGCCATACGCTCCTATGAAATGGCCAATGATGGTTTTCTCATCGAATCATCCAGCTCTTCTCTGGCCATTGTGGCCGTGGGGATAATTCCCGTAATACTGATCAGCGTGGCCATAGCCCGCTCCCGTCCAGGAGGAAAACGCACATGAGCCAGAAAAGTGAAGCTCAGGTTCTCGATATACGCGGTGTAAACCACGCCTATGGTGATCTGAAAGTACTGAAAGGGGTTGACCTGCAGGTGGCCGCCGGTGAGGTCATCTGCCTGCTTGGCCCTTCGGGCTGCGGCAAAACTACCCTGCTGCGCCTTATTGCGGGGCTGGAGGTGCTGCAGCAGGGGACCATCAGCATTGCCGGTTCTACGGTTGCCAGTTCCAGCGCCCATACCCCACCGGAAAAGCGTGGCATCGGCTTTCTCTTTCAGGATTTTGCTCTCTTCCCCCACCTCAGCGTCCTGGAGAACACCGCCTTTGGCCTGGTGAGTATCAGGTCGCGGGAGGAGCGCAACAACCGGGCCATGGAAGCGTTGAAGCGCGTTGGCATGAGCGCCTACGCGAAGTCTTACCCGCATCAGCTTTCCGGCGGGCAGCAGCAGCGGGTTGCCCTGGCCCGCGCCCTGGCACCACGTCCCAGTATCGTGCTGCTGGATGAACCCTTTTCCAGTCTGGATACGCGGTTGCGTTCCCAGGTGCGCGATGAGACCCTGCACGTGCTGAAACACAGTGGCGTCGCCACGGTCATGGTCACCCACGACCCCGAGGAAGCCATGTTCATGGGTGATCGCATCGCCCTGATGAACAAGGGAGTCATCGTCCAGGTGGATGGCCCCGTGAACCTCTTCTACCGCCCTGTCAACGCCTTTGTGGCAACGTTTTTCAGCGATGTGAACCGTATCGAAGGAGTGGTGTGCCAGGGGAAGGTCGCGACACCCTTCGGGGCTTTGGATGCTCAGCACATTCAGGACAATACCGTTGTGGATGTCCTCTTTCGCCCGGACTCCCTGCGACTGGACATCGCCCAGTGCGATATCCACGGGGTCATCGGCGAAGTGACCGCCTCGCGCATGCTCGTGGGCAGCACACTGGTGCACCTGCGCCTGGAATACTGCGCCCCTTCCTGTCCTATGCACGTTCACGCCCGTATCAGCGGGCGCTTCCCCCACCCAGACGGCACCAAGCTCTGCGTCAGCCTTGATCCCGACGATGTCTTTATCTTCCCCATTGAAGATGGAGATGAACACGATTGCCAGCCCTGCTGCGATGTGGCCGGGCAGAACGCGGGCCTGAACTGCCCGGTTTCTGCACATGTACCAGCGGGCCAGGGGCTGTAACGTACGTTTTTCATCCTTTGCTTTGGATGTAAAGCGTTAAATAACGGTTATTTGATGTGAGTAAATTGCTTCAATTTCTCCTGTCCTTTTTTGGTGCGGCCAAAAAAGGACCAAAAAAACCGCCCCCCGAACGCCCGTTTTTGCGGCTCGCCTGCTCGCCTGTTCTGGAGATCCGGCAGCAGGCTGCTCAAAGAGGCCCATCTGCTGCGTTGCCGGGCATCGCTCGTCACTGCGACGTACAGGGAGTACGCCTCGCTCCTCGCTTTGCCCGCGCCTTGCACCTGGGCCTCTTTGCGTTGCCTGACCCCTGCATCCCTGCAGTGCTGCCGGACCACTCACTTCCTGTGAGTGTCCCTTCGGGTCTTGCCAGCCAGGCGTCGCACTCACCGGACGGGCTCAGGGGGGAACAGCCTGCTTCTGTCTTTCCCCCGTGTTCTTTCCCAACCAGGACACGCCGACTGTCAGGCTGCTGAAAAGCCCTCATCTGCGGCGTTGCTCACAAGTGCTCGTTGCTGCGACGTACAGGAAGTACGCCTCACTTCTCACAGACATGGTGGCAGACTGAGCGTTGCGGTTTATTCCTTGCGCTCCACAAAGCATTTGTGCTTTCCCTTCTGAATCATTTTCAACGCCCCTTCCTTCTGCAGGCTGCTGATGGCGGCAATCACTTTCGCGTCGCCGTGCTGGCGAAATTTTCCCGCTATTTTCTCTTTGGTCTTCGGGTTCTGGCAGTATTCCAGTATTTCGCTGGCCAGCAGGCTGGTCGTTGAAGGGAGTGGTTTGCGGGGAAGGACGATGGTGGCGCCGGGGTTGCCTCCGGGGGCGGGCTCAAAGGTGAGGTGTTCAGGGTGGGCTGCCAGCAGGCGGTGCAGGTGTCGGCGGATCACGCCCCCTTCGCCACTGGAGCCATAGCCGTGGATGATTTCCATGGGGTGGCGTTCACCACTGCCAATGGCACGGTTATAGTGCTCCACAAAGAGATCGATGGCGGCTATGGGGCTGAGGTGGTGCAGATCCAGGGACATGGCGACTCCTTGCCGGTGAAACGAAGGCGAGGGGGAGTTAGGGGGCTTCTTCCTTGTCCAGTCCGAATTTACGGCGCAGCCTCTCCGTCGCGCCATTTTCGCTGTAAGGGGTGAAGACGATCGTCAGGGTGCGGGTGATGCCGATGACCAGCAGGGTCAGGGCCAGCAGGCCGATCTCGGTGGCGCTGAGCTTGTGGGCGTAGACGGCGATCATGATTTCCCGCAGCATGAAGACGATGGCGACATCCATGATTGTGGTCAGCTTGAGGCGTTTGATTTCAAAGTATTCCACAATGCTCTTGAACAGTTCGATGACGATGAACATGGACAGGATGTTGGTAACCACCACGGGAAACGCCTGGGCTACGGTGATGTCGCGGGTGAAGAGGCTGGAGATGTCGATGAAGATATTGGCGAAACCCAGTATCAGGGCGATGACCACCAGGGGAACCATGAGCTTGAAAATGAGGTCATTGACCTTCTGGAAAAAAAACAGGGAGGCGTTTTTACTGAAAATGGCCATTATGGAGTCCTTGTGGCAGAGGCGATGCACTGGTGCAGCGCTTCGTGAATATGTCCGTTGGTGGCGATGATACCATCGGTGAAGAGGTCGTGATCGCGGCCGGCGGTGTCGCTGACCCGGCCACCCGCTTCCTGCAGGATGACGATGCCGGCGGCAATATCCCAGGGTTTCAGGCCCCACTCATAGAAGCCATCCAGCACACCTCTGGCCACAAAGCACAGATCCAGGGCCGCGCTGCCGCAGCGGCGCACTCCCTGGGTGCCCTGCAGGACACGGTCCAGCACATCCAACAGCAGACGGCGGCGTTGCGGGGACTCCACCACGCTGTAGGGAAAGCCGGTGGCCAGCAGGCTCTGGCGGAAGACTTCAGTGGAGCTGACGCCGATGGCACTGCCATTGAGATAGGCGCCCTGACCGCTGGCGGCGTGGTAGAGTTCATCGTTATAGGGGTTGTAGACAATGCCCCATTCCGGCTGGCCATCGCGGAAGGCCCCCACGGAGATGGCCACGAAGGGGAAATCGTGGGCGAAGTTGGTGGTGCCGTCGATGGGGTCGATGTAGATGGCCCTGGCAGGGGCTTTGCCCGAGGAGATATCGGCGCTCTCTTCCGCCACAATGGTGTAGTCGGGAAAGAGTTCCGCCAGTCCACGCTTCAGGTACTCCTCCACGGCCAGGTCGGCGGAGGTGACCAGGTCGATTTCGCCCTTGAAGTGGATGTCCTTCGGCTTGCTGATGAAGTTGCGGATGATGGTGCCCGCCTGCCAGACCAGGTCGATGGTCTGGATGTTCATGGTCGGAGTGTTCATATGGATGGTCCTTCCTGCGTTTCCAGGGCCTGATCCTCCCGAATCTCAAAGCCATTGAGCATGTCGATCAGCAGTCGCAGCCGGCCGAGGCTGCGGCGGTCAAAGTGCAGTTTCAGCCGCGGCAGGTGCAGGGTTCCGGCTTCTTCCTGTTCTTCGGGGAGCGGTCCGGTGGCTTCAATGGTGCCCGAGACGAGGATATCCTTGAAATCGTGGTTCAGGAAATCCAGCTGCTCTGCCGTCAGGGGCGAGTTCATGCGGATAACCAGGTGATCGCGTACGTAGCGGTAGGAGTGAAAGCGCTTGTAGAAGTGGAGTATTTCGCTGATGGCGTCATCGATGCTGTTCATGATGGTGTACAGGTGCATGTCGTCTTCGCTGATCAGCCCGGTGCGGTAGAGGTGCACGCGCATGTACTCTTCCAGGCCGCGCCACAGGTTGTTGCCGGTGGGGTCGATGAAGATGACCGGAATGATATTGGACTTGCCCGTCTGCACCAGGGTCAGGGTTTCAAAGGCCTCATCGTGGGTACCGAAGCCGCCGGGGAAGAGCACCACGGCACTGGCTTCCTTGAGAAAATTCACCTTGCGGGTGAAAAAATACTTAAAGTTGATGAGCTTGATGTCGTTGTGAATCCACTGGTTGGCCGATTGTTCAAAGGGCAGGTCGATGCCGACGCCGAAGGAGTTGTCGGTTCCCGCGCCCTCATTGCCCGCCTGCATGATGCCTCCACCGGCACCGGTGATGACCATGTAATCCCACTGGGATATCTTGCGGGAGAACTCCCGCGCCAGTTCGTAAGCGGGCTCATTGTCCTTGATGCGTGCTGAACCGAAGACGGTGACCTTGCGCTTGTCGGTGTACCTGGCGAAGAGATTGAAGGAGTAGCGCATCTCCTTGATGGTATTGTTGATAATCTTCAGATCACCTCGCCCCATGTTATCGCCGGCGGCTTTCAGGGCGCTGAGAATCATTTCGCGAATGATCTCGGTGTTTTTCTGGCAGCCTGTCATGGCGATCAGCCCTTCGATGAGCGTTTCTATTTCGCCATTGTGCTTGTCATAATTGAGTTTCATGTGGGTACCCTTGTGTGACGGTAGCGCGTGCGGTATCGCCCGACGTGCTGGCGTGCCCTGGAGTCAGCGGCAGCATGCGTGGGCAGCATACGCTTTTCCGGAGCACGAGTGAATATGGAATTGTAAAGAGAAAAAGAATTTCTACTGAACCTGCAGCAGAAATCCCTTGAGGTACTCCCCTTCGCGGTGGCCCAGGATTCGGGGATGATCCATGCCAGCGCCGAGCCGCTGCAGAACTCGTACCGTCTTGCCGCTGTCCATGGCGGCCCAGCGCAGCACTTCCTCGAAGCGCTGAATATCCATGTGACCACTGCAGGAGAAGCTCAGCAGATGCCCGCCGGGGCGGAGTTTCCTCATGGCCAGCAGGTTGATGTCCTTGTAGGCGGCTTCAGCCTGGGCGATCTTGTCCGCGCGTTTCACGAAAGGGGGCGGGTCGAGAATGATGGTGTCATACTGCTCCTGATCGCTGCGCAGGAAGTCGAAGACATCTTCCTTGACCATGATATGGGACGAGTCGTCCATCTGGTTCAGTCGTATATTGGTACTGAGCAGGTGCAGGGCGGTGGCGCTGACGTCGACGCTTTTGACCAGGCTGGCTTCGCCTCTCAGGGCATTGAGGGAGAACCCCCCCGTGTAGCAGAAGCAGTTGAGCACCTCGCGCCCCTGGCTGAGGTGGCGCAGCAGCAGGCGGTTATCGCGCTGGTCAAGGTAAAATCCGGTTTTCTGTCCCTCCAGGGGCTGCACCACATAGGTGATGCCGTTTTCACGCACCTGCAGGCTTTCCGGCAGGGTACCCCACAGGACGCCGCTGGAAGGGGCCAGGCCCTCCATCTGGCGGACGCTGCCATCGCTGCGCTCGATAATGGCAATTGGCTCCAGAACCAGGCGCAGCTGTTCCACGATCTGGGTGCGTCGGGCGTCCATGGCCGCAGTTGTGATCTGCAGCACCGCCACGCTGTCGTAGATATCCACCACCAGGCCGGGTACACCGTCACCTTCGGAGTTCAGCAGGCGATAGCAGTTGGTCTGAGCGGGGTTCAGCAGTTCCAGACGCCTTGACTGAGCCTCGCGCAGCACCTGTTCGAGGTAAGCGCCGTCGCACTCGCGTTCAAGGCGGGAAAACATGCGGATGCGAATCTGGCTGTCGGGATTGTAGAGGCCGCAGCCAAGAAAGGCTTCGCCCTCGTAGACCGCCACCGTATCGCTGGCATCCAGGGGCTCTTCCGTGCGGGCAATGGCACCACTGAACACCCAGGGGTGGCCGCCTACAATGTGCTTGCGTGCCTTGGGCTTGATCCAGACGCGTTTCATAAAGGGGAGGTGAGCACTTTGTCGACGCGGTGGATCTGCGTGCTTTCAAAGAGTCCTTCGCGGGTATAGGGGTCGTCTTCCATGATCTCCTTCACCATATCCAGTGAGTCGGTATGGAAGAGGATCAGGCTGCCGATCATGTTTTCGTTGCTGTCGTCCTTCAGGGGACCACCAAAGGCGATCAGTCCTTCCTCATGGAATTTTTTCAGGCGTTCCACGTGGGCCTGGCGGTTGCGTTGGCGGATGTGGGCCGAGTCAGCTTTGTCTTTTCCCATAAATACTATCATGGCGTACCTCGAAAAATATATTTGCTGCCAAAAAAATTGATGACCATGTGAATTGACGCAATCAAGCATGATAGCAGATTTTCCCTGAAAGGGGGAGGTGTGTTCGGGGATTTTCTGGCCAGTGGCGCGAAGAGAAGGACGTATCCGCACAGCAGCGCGCGGGTGAAACATTCCTACTGGCGCACCCCGCGCAGGATAATTCGGAAACGCGCGCCGTTTTCGGTGTTTTCGGCGCTGATTTCGCCGTTGTAGGAGTCTTCCACGATACGGCGGACCACATAGAGCCCCATGCCCTTGTCCCGTGATCGGAATGAGGTGGTGACATAGGGATCGAAGAGCTGGGGCAGGATCTGCTGGTCAATACCCCCCAGGGTGTCTTCCAGGCATACTTGCACGTTCTGCCCATCAACGGTGGCTGCGATGGTTATGGCACCGTCCCGGATATTGCGTTCACCCATAGTGGAGACGGCATTGCGCAGGAGTTCCACGAAGATTTCAATGAGGTCATTGCGATTGACGGTGACGATCAGGGCTGGGTCGATCTGATTGTGTATCTGCAGCTTACGGGAGCCTTCACTGGAAAGAAAATGCGCAGCCTGGTCGCACAGGCTCGACAGCGCGAAGGCGCTGCGCTCGATGTCATTGGACTGGTAAAGCTCGGTAAACTGCGAAATGGTCTCCGAAAGGCGGAAGATCTCCTGCTGGCCCGCCCGAATGCGCTCTGTCAGAATTTCTGCGGTCAGCTCACCTTCCTGGAAGAGAATCTCTATCTCATCAAGGGTGAGGGAAGCTATATAGAGGGGCTGGCGCCACTGGTGGGCCAGATTGACCATCAGATTCAGCAGCGAGTGGCGGCGGCTCTGTTCAAAGAGCATGCGCTCCTGCTGGCGCACCGTCTGCACCGCTTCGGCAATCTGGTCCTCTTGGCGCCGGAGAACCTGCTCCAGCTCATCCTTCGCCCTTTTGCTCTCGGTGATGTCGCGCACCAGTGCCAGAAAGTGGCCGGGTTCGCAGGGAACGAGCCGGCATTCAAAGAAAGAGAGCTGACCGCTGATTTTCAGCTGGTAATGGAAAAGATGCAGCCGCTCGCCATTGCCGATACCGGCAATGGCCTCCATGGTCTGGCGGGCAGCCTCTGGCGGCAGAATTTCCGTGACAGGCCGACCCAGGAATTGCCGGGATGGCATAAGCTGTGGTCCGGCCAGGTCAGTGGCGTGAAAATCCAGAAACACCCCCTGTTCGTCCAGAGTAAAGATCATGTCGGGCATGGCGGCAAGCAGAGCCTGGTTATGGGCCTGGCTTTCGCGCAGTTCGTCAATGGTTGCTGTCAGGTGCTGCTCGTTGCGACGCAGCTGTGCTGTCTGGCTGGCCACCACCCGCTGCAGCTGAACGTTCCAGAGTACCACCAGGGCAATGCCGCCAAGGAGGGCCAGAGCGTAGGGCCACAGCTCAATCCAGTTGATGCTGCGCCCTGGAATACTGGTGCCGAGCCACTTCTGATTCAGCCTGTCCAGCATGCCGCTGGAGAAAGCATGGTCAATGCCTTTATTGAGTATCGATTGCAGCATGGCGTTGCCATTTTTGACGGCCATGCTGTTGAGGCCGATGTAGAGCGGCTCACCCACAATCTTCATGCGGTCGTAGAGATTGTGGCGGTAGAGGTGGTAGAGTACGATCTGTTCATCGCCGATGACGGCGTCTGCCCTGCCTCGAATCACGGCTTCCGCCGCCTCGGCAAAACTGCCCGTCGGCACGATCTCGAAGTCAATATTCTGCTGCTGCAGGAACTCGGCGGCGTAATCGCCGCGCTGCATGGCAATGCGTTTACCGTGCAGATCTCGCAGCCCGCGTATATCTGGACGGTCGGCGGCGATGAAAATGGAAGCGGGAACCTCGAAGATGGTCTGGGTGAAGTCAAAGGTCTCATCGCGCAGCGCACTGTAAAAAAAACTGGTCAGCACATCGGCCTCACCCGACAGCACCGCCTGTTGGGCTTCAAGAAACTCCATATCCAGAAAGCGTGCGTGAAAACCCATTTCTGCACTGATCCAGCGTGCCAGTTCGATCATCATCCCATTGCGGGTGCCGTAGTCGTCGCTGAATTCGAAGGGGGGGTAGTTGGTCTGGCTGACAAAGACGACCTCCTGGCGCTGAGCCAGGAAATCGCGCTCGTCATCGGAAAGATGCACGGCGCTGTGGGCGTTGACAGAAAAGACACCGCCATAAAGCAGCAGTGCGCAGAAGAAAGGTAGCAGGGTATGGAAATATAACCCGCGTATCTGCATGTTCTCCCACCGTAAGGTATGTTGATTCTTCCTTGTGACACATAAGAAAAGGTATGGTTAATTTGTAACACGGGTTTTGTGTTTCCACAATATGAATACCGAAGTGCTGATGTACATCTGAAGTTTCGCATCTTGTCGTCTTGGTTTAAGCGTCATTATTCTGATGTTTATCATGCAAGAACCGTATTGACTTTGCATGCTTGGCTCATCTGGTATCTTTTTTCGCTTCCGGATATTATCCTTTTTGACCGCGCAAAAAGGACTCAAAAACGCGCCCCCCGAACGCCCGTTTTTCCGGTTCGCCTGCTCGCCTGTTCTGGAGATCCGGCAGCAGGCTGCTCAAAGAGGCCCATCTGCGGCGTTGCCGGGCATCACTCGTCACTGCGACGTACGGGGAGCACGCCTCCCTCCTCGCTTTGCCGGCGCCTTGCACCTGGGCCTCTTTGCGTCGCCTGACCCCTGCATCCTTGCAGTGCTGCCGGACCACTCACTTCCTGTGAGTGTCCCGTTCGGGTCTTGCCAGCCAGGCGTCGCACTCACCGGACGGGCTCAGGGGGGAACTGTCTGCTTCTGCCTCTCCCCCGTGTGCTGGCCCAGCCAGGACGTGCTGACTGGAACGCGGTAGACCCGCAGGGTTGCCGCCACGAGGGCGGCAACCGCAAACCAAAAGCCACGGAGGGCGGTTGTTTGCGGTCCCCAGTTCCAGGCAAGCGGACGGCTGAGAAGGACAGCACTGGGGGTCGCTTTTGCGCCACTTTTGGCGAGTCAAAAGTGGCAAGGAAAATTCCTGAGTAATGGAATCGGAATGTCAAAGACTCAGTCTGTGCAGAACTATTTCCGCCATTCCAGCATGGTATCCGGGTCGGTGCCGGCAATCTGCCGTTTCGGGGGCGCGAAAGTTGAGTTATACTTCCTTTACGTAAAGGCTTCGAGAGAGTGAAAGGGATGGAGTACTGCATGACAAGACGCTTGCTGAGCACATTGAGCCTTGTTCTGATAATGGCCACCGCTCAGGCGACTGCGCGGATGAATGAACCCTGGGATGAACCACGGCCATCGGGAGTGCAGCGCCCGGAGGTTTCAGATTCCTTTGGCAGCGCCATGGGGGTCAGTCTCATCCGCCTCTACCAGCGTACGGCTTCACGGGTGGATACGGACCGCAGCAAGAGTTACCCCGTATCCAGTCGCTATGCCATTCAGGCCTTTGAACAGCAGGGGTTCTGGCTGGGGATGTTCCTGACGGCGGATCGACTGATCCGCGAGATTGACCCCTCCACAAATCCCCATCGCATCTATGAAAATGGCCGTCAGTATATCTATGACCCACTGGAGGCCAATGTCTGGTGGTAGGTGCCTTTCAGCGGCCTGCTCGAGGAGGAGCATATGACACCCGCAGTTCTGTCTGCCAGAAAAGCTGGCATTGAGTTTGTGATGCACGAGTATACCCACGACCCCTCCCATGCTTCCTACGGTGCCGAGGCCGCGCAAAAGCTGGGTGTTTCCGGAGAGCGGGTTTTCAAGACGCTGGTGGTCCAGCTGGATGGAGGAGGCTTTGGGGTCGCGGTGCTTCCGGTGGACTCCAGGCTGAGCATGAAGATGATGGCCCGTGCCCTGGGCGTCAAAGGAGCGGAAATGGCGGCCGCGCACGATGTGGAACGGGTGACTGGCTATGTGCTGGGTGGCGTGAGCCCCCTGGGGCAGAAAAAACGCCTGAAGCTGGTTCTCGACAGCTCGGCCCAGGAATTTTCCACGGTGTTTGTCAGCGCCGGGCGACGTGGGCTGGAGATTGAGCTGGCACCCGCTGACCTGCTGAGGCTGACGGGGGGAACGCTGGCAGCGATTATCCAGGGTTCCGGGTAAGCGGTGTGCTCGTTACTGTACAGTTTCACGCAGGCTGACTTCCACCACGAATTTCCCGATACCCTCCACCTCAAAGGGCAGGACAATGCACTGGGTGTTGCGTGGTGGCGTGAGTTTGTGATCGCGCCCGGTGATCACACTGGGGATGGATATCTTGAAGCGTACGCCAGTGGTGCTGAGCTCGCGCTTGGCACCACCGCTGACAATATTGGCGAATTCCCCCAGGGCGTCCAGTACCTCTTCGTTGATGGTAGACTTTTCTTCGCCGGTGAAGGAACTGACAAATCTGAGGGCCACCTCACGGGGGAAGCTGATGGCAACGGTTCCGTGCACATCGCCATTGACGCCGATGATGGCCGTGATGTCGTAGGTGGGCTGAACACCCTCCTTGAGAAATATTTTATCGCGCTTTGGCGGCACCTTGATGATGGATGCCAACACGCTGATGGTGGACGCTACAAATGGATTGATGAAGTTGGCATTCATGGTACCGATTCTCACCTTTGGTGTGGAAGTGCTTGTCCACATGGGTGTCATCGCCCCGGGGCGGCAATGGGTGCTGAGAATATAACACAGCAGTTCCATTTTGGGCGATGAATGAATCAATATACCATATTGCGTCAGTTGCAAAGAGATGAACCCGTGGAACAGTCCTGATAAATGTGCCGAAGTTCCCGATTGGTAAGATTGCGCTTGCGGCGCAGGGCTTCGGATTTGACACGGGGCATCATGCGGCTGATGGTCTCCGGTGTGCTGGTCAGGCCCAGCAGTTCCAGCTTGTGATGCAGCACGGAGCTGCCACTGTGGCTGCCTACCACAAGACGGCGTTTCAGGCCCACTTCTTCAGGGGTGAAGGCTTCGTAGTTGGCGGGATTTTTCAGGACGCCATCGGTATGGATGCCCGACTCGTGGGTGAACATGAACTGACCGATGACGGGCCGGTAGGGCTCAATAGTCCGCCGTGCCGCCTGGCTCACCAGCTCCGAAAGGGGGCGCAACTGGCGGGTGTCGTAGGGGCAGGGCTGTTTCCACACGTGCTTGAGGGCCATGATGACTTCTTCCAGGGGGGCATTGCCCGCCCGCTCTCCAAGGCCCATGACGGTGGTGTTGATATAACGGGCGCCAGCCCGCACGGCGGCCAGGGCATTGGCGGTGGCCATGCCGAAATCGTTGTGGGTGTGGATTTCCACATCGATGCCGCTGCGCTCGATGAGGGTGCAGATCTTTTCGTAGGTGCTGAAGGGGTCCAGCACGCCGACGGTATCGCAAAAGCGCAGGCGGTGACCGCCGTAGTTTCGGATGACCTGCGCGTACTCCACCAGAAAGTCCATATCGGCCCGTGAAGCGTCTTCACCGCCAACTGACACATAGAGGTCGTGCTTTACGCAGTACTCCAGCACACGCTTGAGCTGATCCAGCACCCAGGCGCGGCTCTTTTTCAGCTTGCCCTGAATCTGGATGTCCGAAAGGGGCAGAGAAATTTCCACTGCCCGCGCTCCGGCAGCCAGCGAGGCCTCTATGTCAGAAACCAGGGCGCGGTTCCAGGCCAGAATACGGGCCTTGAGCCCCAGTTCCATGATGGCGCTGAAGGTTCGACGCTCCTGCGCATCCATAACAGGAATTCCCGCTTCAATCTCTTCCACCCCCAGGGCATCCAGTTTGCGGGCAATGGCCAGCTTTTCATGGTGGCTGAAACAGACCCCCGGAGTCTGAGCGCCATCGCGCAGGGTGGTGTCGTCTATGTGGATGTGCATAGGGTTCTCCTTGCAGGCCTTGTGTGAGGCCGGGCTTTACCGCATGAGAGTACTGTAAAGGTGATTATTCAATCCCGATGCCAAATCGCGTTTCTCCTGCTGAAGCCCATTGCGGATCGTCAGCTTGTGTCATTTTTGTGACAATTGTCAGGAATTGTCAGCTTTGTCCCCCTGGGGGATAGTGCTCCATGTGATTATAAAATAAGGGGAAAACTGAATGGCACCGGGATTGCTCTCTTGCGGGACACCTCCCGGCAGTGTGTCAGGGGGAATGACTCTCCTGGAGGACACCATGCCAAACGGACAATGTGAACAGCGCCATGCCAAAGAGCAGCAGCGGATGGCTGATATAAAAAAACGCATAGCCAACCATCCCTGCTTTTGTGCCAAAGCCCATGGAAAGTATGCCCGTATTCATCTGCCCGTTGCTCCTGCCTGCAATGTGCAGTGCAACTACTGTAATCGTAAATACGATTGCTCCAATGAGTCACGCCCCGGCGTGACCAGCCGAGTGATAACCCCGCAGCAGGCACTGGAGAGGGTGAAGCTGGTCCAGGAGAAGTTGCCGACTCTGAGTGTGGTGGGTATTGCCGGTCCCGGTGATGGCCTGGCCAATCCCGATGCCACCCTGCGTACCTTCGAACTGATTCGTGAGCACGATCCCAACCTGAAACTGTGCCTGAGCACGAACGGGCTGATGCTGCCGCGCTACGCTGCTGATCTGGTGCGCCTCGGGGTGGAGCATCTGACGGTGACCATGAACGCGATTGATCCCGCTATCAGTGCTTCCATCTACAAATGGGTGGCGCTGGACGGCAAACGGTATTACGGCGAAGAAGGCGCTTCCCTGCTGCTGGAGCGGCAACTGGAAGGCATTGGTCGCACGGTGGAGCTGGAGGGCATTGTGAAGGTGAATACGGTGCTCATTCCCGAAATCAACGGCACTCATATTCTGGAGGTATCGAAAAAGATCCGCGAGCTGGGTGTCTTTATCCACAATATCGTGCCCCTGATCTGCAAGCCGGAGCATGGGACGTATTTCGGCGAGATCGGCCTGCGGGAGCCGGACACAGCGGAGTTGGATCAGGCTCGCGAAGCGGGCACGGCGGTCATGGGCAGTTTCTCCCGGGTCATGAAACACTGCAAGCAGTGCCGTGCTGACGCGGTGGGCCTGCTGGGTCAGGATCTGGAACTGAACTTTCAGGAGGTAGGACAATGAGCGGACGTATGATGGAAGGCAAGATTATCAAAGGTGTGGTGGAAGACCTGGACCGTGGACATGGAATGGCCAGTGTCACCATCCGCTCCGGCAAACGCATTTTCAGTGTGTTGATGCCCACTTCAGAAGTGCTGACGGCCGGAGTTGAGCTGAACCGCGAGGTCTTCTGCATGATCGAGGGCAAGGATATCACGCTGTTCCGGGATGTTCAGGACTTCTTCCGCCTCTACGGACAGGGCCGCCACAATATGGAATTCCATTTGCCCCAGCCGCGTCTGTTGTAAGAGCGTCGGCTTTGCTGAACCTAGTGCCAGGAGCTGCTGTCTTTATGCTGCCGCAATATGGCATAACCCTGTGGGAGGTATGGTATGCCAGCCACCAATGTTATAGATCCACCAGTATCAAGATTACTCCAGCGAAGTGCCCCCATGAATAATCGCATTAGTTACTATAAGCTCTCTCTCGACACGATTTATGAAATCAGCCGGGTGCTCTCCTCATCCTACTTCCGCAACAACGCGCTGAAAAACGTGCTGGCGGTGCTGGCCAATGCCTTTAACATGAAGCGAGGCATGGTGCTGCTCTATGATGATGCCATCGACCAGCTTTCGGTGGCGGTTTCCATGGGTATTTCCCAGCAGGAGCTGGAAAAGCTGCGCTACCGTTCCGGCGAGGGCATTGTGGGCAAGGTGTTCAAGCTGGGCATGCCCATTCTGATTCCCGATATCAGCGAGGAGCCCACCTTCCTCAATCGCGCCGGACGCGACCTGAAAGATGAAAAACTCAGCTTCCTGGCGGTACCCATCGTGGGCGAAAAGTCCCGCATTTACGGCGTGCTGGCCGTGGATCGCAACGTTGGGGATATCTACAGCTACTCCAGCGAATTCAACCTGCTGAAGATGATATCCTCGCTGCTGGCCTCCTTTCTGGAGAAGATCAGGACCATCGAGGACGAACGTCAGAAACTGCAGGAGGAGAAGAGCCGCCTGCAGAACGAAGTGGTCAGCAAGTTCTCCTTCCAGGGGCTGGTGGGGCAGAGCAAACCCATGAAGCGGGTTTTCGAGAAGATCAACATGGTCGCCAGGGCCCGTTCCACTGTCCTGATTCGGGGCGAAAGCGGCACGGGTAAGGAGGTGGTGGCCAAGACCATCCACTTTAACAGTGACCGGGCCACCAAGCCCTTTATTGCCGTCAACTGTGCCGCTATTCCCCACGACCTGGTGGAGAGCGAAATGTTCGGTTATGAGAAGGGCGCTTTTACCGGCGCGTCGGGCCAGAAGAAGGGCAAGTTTGAGCTGGCCGATGGCGGCACCATCTTCCTGGACGAGATCGGCGACATTCCCCTGGCGGCCCAGAGCAAGCTGCTGCGCATTATTCAGGAGCGGGAAGTGGAGCGCCTGGGGGGTACCAGCACCATCGCGGTGGATGTGCGCATCATTGCCGCCACCAACAAGAATCTTGAAGATGAGGTGAAGGCCGGTCGCTTCCGCCTGGACCTTTACTATCGCCTCAACGTGGTGACCATCTTTCTGCCCTCCCTGCGCAAGCGCAAGGAGGACATTCCCCTGCTGGCCAATCATATCCTGCAGCGGCTGAACAAGGAGTACGGCCGCAAGCTGGATATCAGCCCCGCCGCCATGAGCGCCCTTGCTCGCTGCAACTACCCCGGCAATATCCGGGAGCTGGAAAACTGTATCGAGCGCGCCGCCCTGTCCGCCGAAGGCAACTCCATTCAACCCACCGACGTTTCCTGCATGCGTGGCGAAGTGTGCTACTCCCATATCATCGAGTCAGTCCTCAACGAGGAATTTAACCAGCCGGCTCCGCCCGTTGGAGGAGCAGCAGGAGCGTCCGCCCCTGCTGTCCCGCCAGCCATGGATCTGCCCCGCCAGGTGGCGCCGCCCCAGGCGGCGATTTCCGCCAATGAATATGAGCGGGTGCTTCAGGCCCTGGAGGAAGCCGGCTGGGTACAGGCCAAGGCCGCCCGCTTGCTGGGCATGACCGTGCGCCAGCTCAACTATCGCATCAAAAAGTACGGTATCGAGCTGCGCAGAATCTGATCATGGCGGGCTCCCGTTCAACCTGTATCGTTGGCGCCGTGCGCCAGTGACTTTTCCACCTGCTGGTCCGATTCGGGTATTTTCGCATACCGTCAGCGCTCCAGAAATATTCGCGTATGGCGAAAAAAGAATTGATGCATTTCAATGAATGGCTATAATGTCATGAAAATGTTCGTGAAATGTCTCACGAAAACAGTGCGTCTGAGCCCCCGCCAAGGGGGTATTCTTTATAATCTGGAGAGAGTGTATGAAGCGTGTGTTGTCGGTTTTTTCGGTCTTCTTTTTCGCACTGGCTCTGGCGGGTTTCGCATCAGCGGGGCTTGACCATTCCATGTTTATTCAAGGTGAGTTCAAAAGTGGCCCCGAGGTCACCAAAAAGTGTCTTGAGTGCCACTCCCAGCAGGGCAGGGATTTTATGCAGACCGCGCACTGGAAGTGGGCCGGGAAGCCAAATCATGTCAAGGGAATGGAGTCATCCAAAGAGGAATACGGTAAGCGTAACATGATCAACAACTTCTGTATTTCCGTTGAAGGTGGCACCAATCCCCAGAATATGGCCAGCTGTACTGGATGCCATGCTGGTTATGGCTGGAGAGACAGCAGTTTTGACCACAGCAACCCCGTCAATATCGACTGTCTTGTCTGTCATACCAGTGAAGGCGACTACTTCGGTGCCAAGCGCAGTGGTGGAGCTGGTACGGTCAGTAAAGCCTATGTGGAAAGCGGTGGACTGTTGAAGGCCGCCCAGAGCGTGGGCAAGCCATCCATGATCAACTGCGGCACCTGCCACTTCTACGGCGGTGGGGGAGATGCCGTCAAGCACGGCGGCTTGGATTCATCGCTGTACACGGCGAATCGCAGCCTGGACGTTCACATGAGTGCCCCAGCCAACATGACTTGCGTTGACTGCCATACCGCCGACAAGCACCGCGTCAAGGGAGCCTCCACCATGATGGCAACCCACGAGGGCCGGGTCAGCTGCAGCGACTGCCACGCTGATGTGCACAAGAGCAACCCCCTGATGGCCAAGCACCTGGATGCCATCGCCTGCCAGACCTGTCACATTCCTGCCCACTCCCGTGGTCAGCACTCCAAGGTTCTGTGGGACTGGTCCACTTCCGGCAAGAAAAAAGATCCCGAATGGGAAGGCGACCACGATCGCGAAACCTACTATCCCACCAAGGGGACATTCGAGTGGGGCAAGGACGTGATGCCCGCCTATCTGTGGTATAACGGCCAGATAGAGCGTTATATGAAGGGTGACAAAATCGATCCCAAGCAGATGACCTCCATAAACAAGCCTGTGGGCGACATCAAAGACAAGAAGGCCAAGATCTATCCCTTCAAGGAGCACCTGGGCAATCAACCCTATGACACCCGTCACCTCTACCTGCTGACGCCGCACACCTTCCAGGGTTACTGGAGCCACCTGGACTGGCAGAAGGCTCTGGTGGAAGGAGCCAAGGGGGCTGGTATGGAATACAGTGGTTCCTTTGATTTCGCCAGGACCATCGAGTATATCTCCGTCAGCCACCAGGTAGCTCCCAAGGAGCAGGCCCTGAAATGCGCCGATTGCCACAGCCCTCAGGGTCGTCTGGACTGGAAGGCGCTGGGATACGGCTCTGATCCCATGACCGGCGGTACCTCGCGGAATAAATGACCATGACCTGTTTTGCTTCGGGTGGGCCGTAAGGCCCACCCTTTTTTCGTTGGCATGGGGATTTTCCATAGTCAGCACCGGTATTTCATGGCATGATAAGCGGATCTACTACTGTGCCCCAGGGCGAATTCAGCAAGAGAGTATGCTATGCGAACCTATACCTATGGCCCCTACGGTGGAGCCTATGTCCCGGAAGTGTTGCATCGGCCGCTGGCCGAGCTCACCGAAGCCTTTGGAGAAGCCCTGCGCGACCCCGCGTTTCTGCAGGAATTTCAGCATATCCTCACCCATTATGTGGGGCGCTCCACACCCCTCTTTCATGCCGCCAATCTCAGCCGTAAATATGATTGCCAGGTGTACCTGAAACGCGAAGATCTGGCCCATACGGGAGCCCACAAGATCAACAACACCATCGGCCAGGCGCTGCTGGCCAAGCGTATGGGAAAAAAACGGGTCATTGCCGAAACCGGTGCCGGTCAGCATGGCGTCGCCACGGCTACGGCGGCGGCTCTGCTGGGTCTGGAGTGTACGGTCTTCATGGGCAGCGTGGACGCCAGACGCCAGGAGGCCAACCTCTTCCGCATGCGCCTGCTGGGCGCCCAGATCCAGCTGGTGGAGTCGGGCTCCAAAACCCTCAAGGATGCCACCAGCGAAGCCATTCGCAACTGGATTGCCACGGCTGACGACACCTATTACATCATCGGCTCGGCCCTGGGCCCCTCACCCTATCCAAAAATTGTGCAGACCTTCCAGTCGGTGATTGGCAGCGAAATCCGCTCCCAGTTCTACCAGCAGCACCTGCGCCATCCCGATGCGGTCATCGCCTGCGTGGGTGGTGGCTCTAATGCCATTGGTACCTTCAGCGGTTACTATGAAGATCGCGATGTCAGGCTCTACGGTGTCGAGGCGGGCGGTTACGGCCTGGCCAGTGGCCAGCACGCGGCCCCCATCAGCGAGGGCAACAAGGGTATTCTGCACGGGTTTTTCTCCTACTTCATGTGTGACGAAAATGGCAATATCCGTGACACCCACTCCGTCTCCGCCGGTCTTGACTATCCTGGTGTCGGCCCTGAACTGGCCTGGCTGGCCGACAGTGGACGGGTGGAGTATATCGACGCCACCGACGAACAGGCCCTGGCCGCCTGCATGGAGCTGGCCCGCTGCGAAGGTATCCTGCCCGCCCTGGAATCCAGCCACGCCATTGCGGCTATTCCTGTGGTTGCGGCCAAGCATGGCCCTGGCTGCCATATCGTGGTTACTCTCAGTGGCCGTGGCGACAAGGATATGGGTATTTTGCAGGAGAAACTTCAGCCATGAGCGCCGAGGGGCTGCCAATCTGGGGCGAAGGCTCGCCCCAGGCTCCGGCGGGGTCATCGGAGGAGCTCCTGCGTCAGCTGCGTGAACGCACCAAGGAACTGGAGTGCCTGCACTCGCTCTCCCGGCTTATCGCCGATAGCAGTCTTGATCTGGATCGCCTCTTTCAGCACACCTGTGAGCTGATCCCCGCCAGCTGGCAAAACCCCCACCAGACCAGTGCCTCAATTCAGTTTGACGGAAAAATTTTTCAATCGGGAAACTTTGATGTCACCGCCACCTGCCTGCAGGCGCCTCTGTGGGTGCGCGGAGTCCTGCGCGGGCGCGTTGAAGTGTGCGTGATCGTCGCCGCCGATGAGCCCGGTGCCCAGGCAGCGTTTCTGCCGGAAGAGCGCTCCTTGCTGCAGACTATCGTCACCTCTCTGGAACGGGCGGTGCTGCAGGTGGAGTCGGAACGGGACCTGCAGTATCGCCAGGAGCTGGCCCGTCAGATCATGCTCCTGTCGGCACGTTTTATGGCCGCGTCCCCTGCCCGTCTCGATGGCACCATCGAGGACGCCCTGTCCCGTATTGGCGAGCTGTGTCGCGCGGATCGCTCCTATATATTCTTCTTTGATGACGCCATGACCACCATGGATAACACCCACGAATGGTGCGCCGCTGGCATTTCGCCGGAGCGGGAGAATCTGCAGTCGGTGCCCTGCTCCCTCTTTCCCGCCTGGATCAGTACCCTTGCCCGGCGGGAGAATATTCTTATCCCCGAAGTTGCCACCCTTGGCCCGGACTGGCAGGCGGAGCGGGAAATTCTCGAACCCCAGGGGGTGCTTTCACTGGCGGTTGTTCCCCTGTGGGGAAATCACGGGCTGATGGGCTTTCTTGGGTTTGACTCCGTGCGCAGCCTGCGCCAGTGGCAGGAGGACGAAGTATCCCTGCTGCGGGTTCTGGCCGACCTGATCGCCAGCGCCCTCGACCGCAGTCGCAGCGAAACCTTTCTGCGCCAGGTGCGCAGCACCACCGCCAGCAATATCATCACCGCCATCGCCCACCACTGGCGCCAGCCCCTGACCGCCCTCTCCCTGGCCCTGCAGGATATGATCGATACCCAGGATTACGGTGAAATGGACGCCCGGTATCTGCGGCAGGGAGTTGGTGAAGCCCTTGGCAAGATCGAGGAGATGTCGGAAGTTATCGACCGCTTTGACCACTTTCTGCGCCCCAGGTACGATGTGGGTGCCTTCTCCCCGAATACCAGTATTCATGAGCTCCTGAAACTGGTGGGCAGCCAGTTCAGCGCCGAACGCATTGAGCTGGAGTACGACGCGGAGCGCCCTCAGGCACTGGTCCGGGGGTATGAGTACGAGTTCACCCAGGCTCTGCTGGCAATTCTCTCCAACGCCCGCGAAGCCATAGAACGCTATCGGGCCAGGAAGCCTTCCGCTCCTGTCCGCATCCTGATTGAAAGTACTACCGACGCCGCTTTCATGTGTATCCGCATCACCAACACCGGAGAGCCCCTGGCGGCCCACGCCATGGAGCAGATGTTCATGCCTTATATCTCCAACCACCATATGATTCCTGGACGCGGCCTGGGTCTCTACTTTGCCAGAATCGCCATTGAGGAGAACATGGGTGGCACAATCAGCGTGGAAAATACCATCGGTGGCGTGCGCGTGAATATCAGCCTTCCCCTGTGCCCGGAGGATGGCACGACCTGATCAGCTCACCTCGCTTACGAATTTTCTCACCAGCTCGAAGTACTCAGCAGCATTCACCAGCATGATATCGTTGTGATTGCCATTGGCGAAAACGCGCAGCTGTTTTTTACCCCCCGCCCACTCATGCAAACGCTCCCCATGACTGACATCCACCAGCCCATCATGGCGCGTATGCAGAATCAGCGTCGGCCCACCATAGCCGCCAATCTTGGCCCGGTGGTCAAGACGCTGGCGAACCTCCAGCTGCAGCTTTTCCATGGTTGTGCCCATTTCACCAGGACTGACCCGCAGCAGAATGCGCTCCAGGGGATCGGCAATACCGCTCTCCAGAATCAGACCCGCCGCCGTGGGGAAGCGGTGCGCCGCCTCCAGGGCAAAGATGGAACCCACCGAGCGGCCGAAGAAGATAAGCTTTTCAGCAGGCTCGCCGATGGCATTGACCATGGCCACCACATCGTCCAGCATCTCGCCAAGCTGGGGCGAACCATCGGACATGCTGTAGCCCCGGTATTCGGCGATAAACACATTGGCCCCCAGGGATTCCAGAATATGCAGGAAGTCGCCCAGATAGTCGCTGACCACCTCGCCATTGCCGTGAAAGTGCACCACCGTAGGCGCACCGGGCAGGGGACGGTGGAAATAGCACGAGAGGCGAACGCCCTCCCGCTCCACCCAGAAGGGATCAGGGAAGGGAATCCTGGTGGGGAAGAAGTAGCGCTGGGCGATGAGAGGATGGTTCAGTACCTGGGGCATTCTGCTCTCCTTTTGCGGGCAATCAGTTTTTGGTTCACAGAAAAACGCCCAGCTGCGCTGCAGCGTCATTCAATCTTGTTCACACACGGTTCGGAGGCTGTCGCGCAACAAGGTGCTTCACTTTTGCACCCCAGAAACGGCAGATTGTCTGCGCTGATCCTGATGCCATGCTGGAATGGCGGAAATGGTTCTGCACAAATTGCGTCGCGATATTATCCTCGCCTTGTTTATGAGTTTCTTTTGCCACTTTGGACTCGCACAAAGTGGCTGGGAAGCGGCCCCAATGCTGTCTTTTTTCAGCCGTCCGCCTGACTGGAACTGGGAACCGCAAACAACCGCCCTCAGTGGCTTTTGGTTTGCGGTTGCCGCCCTCGTGGCGACAACCCTGCGGGTCCATCGCGTTATGCAGGCAAGACCCGAACGGGACACTCACAGGAAGTGAGTGGTCCGGCAGCACTGCAGGGAAGCAGGGGTCAGGCAATGCAAAGAGACCCAGGTGCAAGGCGCGGGCGAAGCGAGGAGCGAGGCGTACTCTCTGTACGTCGCAGTGACGAGCGATGCCCGGCAACACAGCAGATGGGGCTCTTTAAGCAGCCTGCTGCCGGATCTCCAGAACAGGCGAGCAGGCGAACCGGAAAAACGGGCGTTCGGGGGGCGCGTTTTTGAGTCCTTTTTGGGCGGTCAAAAAGGACAATACCCGGAAACGAAAAGAGGAATATCAGATAAGTCAAACATACAAAATCAATACGGTTTCCGCGCAGTAAATATTAGGAAAATAATATATTAGCCCAGGGCGACAAGGTGCGAAACTTCAGAATGTTGTATTTTATTTCGAAACCGATATACACTGTAACATATTCCAAGCCCAAGCGGAGACCAGCGTGGCCATTTTACTGATTTGCACCTTTACCCTTCTCCTGAACATTCCCCTCGGCTATCTGCGCCAGAATTACGCAAAATTCAGCATCGGCTGGCTTGTCTGTATTCACGCCTCAATTCCCCTCATCATCTACCTGCGAGTCCTCAGGGATCTGGGCTGGGGATACATCCCCCTGACCATCGCCGCCGCCGTGGCCGGACAGATGGTGGGCGGCAGCCTGCATCGACGTCGCCATATGGCAGCTTGAAGGGTAATCGCCTCAGAGCCTTTCCGCGAACGCGCGCAAGAAGCACAAAGCCAATTCTCACGCAACGCCCACCAGGGAAGACCATTGGAAGAGTTCCTTCACCGCGAATAGGCTCAAATGGACAAGCGGCTGTATCTGTCCGTGGGGTATCGGTGAGCGTTGGTTATTGTACAACAGGTACGCAGACGGCTCTTTCTTTCGCGCGCCGCTTCACCTGAAGGTCAAACAGTGGTAGATTTTCCTTGCCTGTAAGGAGGTTTTCTCAATGGATATCCCACGAATTTTCAACATCAGCGAAAGCGCCCATCGCATCCATAACCCCTTCACACCGGAAAAGTTCGCCACACTCGGCGCCGTGCTGCGCCTGGAGCCGGGAACGCGCGTGCTCGACCTTGGCAGTGGCTCCGGCGAAATGCTGTGCACCTGGGCACGCGATTACGGAATTACCGGCGTCGGCATCGACATGAGCCAGCTGTTCAGTGAGCAGGCGAAACTCCGCGCCACAGAACTTGGCGTCGCCGATCAGGTCGCATTCATCCATGGCGACGCAGCCGGTTACGTAACCGACGAAAAATGCGGTGTGGCAGCCTGTGTGGGTGCTACCTGGATTGGCGGGGGAGTTGCCGGCACCATAGAACTCCTGAAAAAGAGCCTTTACACTCACGGAATCATCCTTATCGGCGAGCCTTTCTGGCGGCAATTGCCGCCGACGGAAGAGGTTGCGAAGGAGTGCTTTGCCACCGCCATCTCCGACTTTCTCACACTTCCTGAGCTTGTCGCGACTTTCGACGAACTCGGCTACGACCTTGTGGAAATGGTCTTGGCAGACCAGGAAGGCTGGGACCGGTACGAGGCAGCCAAGTGGCTCACCATGCGTCGGTGGCTTGAAGCAAACCCCGAAGACGACTTCGCGAAAGAAGTTCGGGCTCAACTGACCACGGCACCAAATCGTCATGTCGCGTACACGCGCGAATACCTCGGCTGGGGCGTATTTGCTCTTATGGAGCGGTAATGGAGGCGCTTTCGGTAGCTGGGGAAATTCATATATTATTTTAGTGCGCTATTTTGCTCACACGAGGACTAACATTATGCAAAAGGATAAAACGCATAATTGCTTTGCTACTCTTAGCTTAGTTTGCACTCCGATCCCTAATAGTCTCGCTGCAAATGTGACCGGGAATATTACTTATATGGAGATCATTCGGCAAAGTGACTTCTATGTAATTGGCGGACGTCCACAAGCTTCTTTCTGCGATTTTTATCATGAACCAAAGAGCAATACTCTGTGTTTTTCATTAGAAGTCGCAGGAGGCAAAAAAGACACAGGCTTGATTCTGTTAGATCGGATGACCAGCTTTAATGAAAGTCTTGACAATTTGGATATTGAGATTATAGCTGATGGATCTGTCCTCATAATATCAGTCGTGAGAAACAATGGGGAGAAGCAGCCAATCGCATGTTTTAGGCCAGATACTATATTAATGTGGAGAGGTCGCAAGGAATTATTTATTAAAGGCTTAGATTTATTTCTCGAACTTTCTACTTACGACTTATTATACGTTGGGATAGCAAAGAAGGGAGATACATATGATCGCCTATTTGCAAAAGGCCACCAAGCAAGAATGCAAATCTTGGCAAGTGAACCTCAACGATTCCCAGGAGCACGAGTTAGTGATGAGATTTATCTTTTTCCATTTAAAGTTGAACCATTATTTATAAATGTGTTCAAGTCGGAATATGAAATCGAACAAGCCGATATTGACTTTGATTTTGATTCAAAAAAACTAGTTATTGATGCTGAAAAGGCGATGGTCAGTCTTCTTAAACCAAAGTATAACTATTCATTGTATCCAAACTATCCTAGAGGAAAGGATGGTCTATATGAGAGTGGATTGACCACCTACTCATATGCCATTTCTGAAGGGATGGCCTTCAGGACTGCCTACGGAACTATTAAAGGTGCCAGGGAGCGCGAACTAACTTTTTCAAATGAAGCCGACTTTATTATGGTGAAAGGTGATAATGTTAGCTTTCATATATCTGGTGTTGATTTCCCAGCAAAGTGAAATTTTACTTGTGTCAATACTTAAGAAAAGATTTCACTCAACTTGATAATATACTGCATAAGTAATTTAATTTGGTTGGGACTCTCAAGTCAATTTTGATTGAAACGCGATTGATTTTAATCATCAATATTAATACGAGCTGAGCATGCTTTATATGCCTTGAAACAAGTTTAGTATGTTAATTTTCTTTAGACGCGATATCCCTACTCAGGAGTCCCCATGGCCCCCGATGAAATAGTCCGACAGATTACTGCGCGCTTTCCGGGCGTTATCCCCAAGGCGAGCTGGGGCGAGGTTTCCCTGTTTTACAACCCTGGTGGAGTATTGCCCAATGGGGTGTATTTCTGCACCATCAAAGACCATGATGGCGACAATGACAAAGCCTCGGCCCTCAATCGCGATGGGGTGTTCAGGCTTGCCATCGGGCTTGCGCCCGAGGATTACCGGAATCTGTTTGGCGAGAAGCCTGCGCGTCCGGCAAAGGGCGGGACTGTCAACACGGGCCACGATTTCACTGAGCTTGGAGTTCTTATGCCCCATCCGGTGTATGCCTGGATGGGCTGGGCGCAGATTCTGTGCCCGACTGAAGAGGCATTCGCGGGTATGATTTCACTGCTGGAAGGGGCTCACCGCGCTGCAGTTGTAAAATTCACGAGCAGTTTGCAGAAATACCTCAAAGCAAGCAGGTAATTGAAAAATTCTCAGGTGCAAGGCGCTCACGGAGTGAGGGTTTTTCAGCAGCCTGCAAAAAAGATAGCATTAATGCCAAAAGGGGGACTCCCGATGAAACCACGTATCAGTATGCTCACACTTGGGGCAAGGGATCTGGAGAAGTCCATTCGGTTTTATGAGCAGGGTCTTGGACTGCCGCGCATGCCATCTCCACCGCAGGTGGCATTCTTCACCCTGAATGGCAGCTGGCTGGGTCTTTATGGTCGGGAAGCCCTGGCGGAAGATGCGGGTGTCTCTGCGGGAGGGAGTGGCTTTGCCGGTATTGCCATGGCCCATAATGTGGACAGTGAGTCAGCGGTTGACGAGTTGTTGGAACAGGCGGTGGCTGCCGGTGCGCAATTGGTGAAACCCGGTCGGAAGACGTCCTGGGGCGGCTATGCGGGGTACTTCGCCGACCCGGATGGCTACCTGTGGGAAGTGGCCCATAATCCCTTCTTCTGGGTTGGCCCGCATGATGAAGAGGGCTGAGAGGGCCTTCGTATGCTTTGCCCCCATGCGTGTTTTTTCTTTCCCATGCCAGGGAAAGGCGTGAGCCTGCCGATAATTTCTGGTACTCTGCGTGATCCCATATTTGAGAAAAGGAGCTTCGATGACTGAAAAAATTCGTATCGGCATAGTGGGCCATGGCAATCTGGGGCGCGGTGTGGAAGTTGCGCTGACTCACTGCCCGGATATGGAACTGGTGGGGATTTTCACCCGCCGCGAGCCTTCAGGTATAACCCCTGTGGGTGAGGCGGTCTCCGTCTATTCCCTTGATTCCATCGATGATTTTCGCGACGCCATTGATGTGCTTATCCTCTGTGGTGGTTCCAAGGACGATCTTCCCCGGCAGTCCCCGGCGCTGGCTGCCAGGTTTAATATTGTGGACAGCTATGACACCCACAACAAGATTCCGGAGTTTTATGCGGCTGTGGATGCGGCTGCCAGCTCAGCTGAGCGTACTGCTGTCATCGCGGTGGGCTGGGATCCGGGTATGTTTTCCATCAATCGTCTGTATGGCGAGGCCATTCTGCCCGAAGGGGAAACCTACAGTTTCTGGGGCAAAGGGCTGAGTCAAGGGCATTCCGATGCGGTGCGCCGGGTTCCCGGTGTTAAAGCTGGCGTCCAGTATACCATTCCTTCAGAGAAAGCTATCGCACGGGTTCGCGATGGTGAGCAACCAGCGCTGTCCACCCGCGACAAGCATGTACGTGAGTGTTTTGTGGTGCTCGAAGAGGGGGCTGATGCGGAAGCGGTCAAGCAGGCTATTGTCACCATGCCGGACTACTTTGCCGACTATGACACCATAGTGAACTTTGTCTCTCGGGAAGAGCTGCAGCGCGACCACTCAGCCATGCCCCACGGTGGTTTTGTCATACATTGCGCCCAGTCGGCCAGCGGGGTGAAGCAGGTCATGGAGTTTTCCCTGAAACTGGACAGCAATCCCCAGTTTACCGCCAGCGTCATGGTTGCCTATGCCCGTGCCGCCTATCGGCTTCATTGCGCGAAGGAGTATGGCGCGCGTACCGTATTTGATATTGCTCCCGGCCTTCTTTCACCAAAGAGTCCGGCGCAGCTGCGTAAAGAGCTGTTATAATTTACAGCTGCCGATCAACCCCCACTGCTGCATGTCAGTTGGGGGTTGTTTTTTTGTGAGGGGGAGTCTTTATCTCTCCTGTTCTCGTCGATCGTGTTTATTGACGGAATAGTCCCCCCGTTCCCCGCTGATTTGCAGCGAATTTTTCCCATCACTTTCCCTTGTGCTATGCTGTGCAGAAATCAACCAACATATGGAGCAAGACCATGAAGCATGTTGTCATTACGGGTGCCAATCGGGGTATCGGGCTGGAGCTGGCAAAGCTCTATGCTGCCAAGGGCTGGAAGGTGACGGGAGTGTGCCGGGAGGGTTCGGCGGAGCTGTCGTCGGTTGCCTTTCAGGTTATCGATCATGTGGATGTGACCCGCGAGGCTGATGTACAGCGTCTGGCGGCAGCGCTGAAGGGGCAGGGGATCGACGTGTTGATCAACAACGCGGGACTGCTGCAGGATGAGGTGCTGGGCCAGCTGGATTTTGATTCCATCCGCCTGCAGATGGAGGTCAACGCCTACGCGCCTTTGCGGGTGACGGAGGCTTTGCTGCCGAACCTTGGCGAGGGCGGAAAAATTGCCAATATTACAAGTCGCATGGGTTCCATTGCCGATAATGATTCGGGCGGACGCTATGGTTATCGTGCTTCCAAAGCGGCGTTCAATGCCTTCGGGCGCTCCCTGGCCATGGACCTGAAGCCCCGTGGCATTGCGGTGGCCCAGCTGCACCCGGGGTTCGTGAAGACGCGCATGGTGAATTTCGGCGGGCTGATTACCCCCGAGGAGTCGGCCAGCGCCCTGTATCAGCGTATTGAAGAGCTCAATCTTCAGAACACGGGGTCTTTCTGGCACTGCAATGGAGATGCGCTTCCCTGGTGATACAAACGCTGTGCTATTTCGCTGTCTTCTTCCTCGACATATCCACAAAGTTTCGTATACAATGTGAAGAAAAGTGCAGAATATGCATGGAATGTGAATTCCGGCAAACCATAAAGGAGTGACGCTATGCCCGATTTTGTGTATCAGGAGCCTTTTCCGCTCAGCAAAGACAACACGAAGTACTACCTCGTCCCCGATTCCAAGAAGTATGTGAGCGTTTCCGAATTCGATGGGAAACCGGTGCTGAAGGTGGCTCCCGAGGGGCTGACCGTTCTGGCCAAAAACGCAATTCGTGATGTTTCCTTCCTGCTGCGCGTTGAACACAACGAGCAAGTGGCGAAAATTCTCAGCGATCCCGAAGCTTCCATGAATGACAAGGGTGTGGCAATCGCCTTCCTGCGCAACGCGGAAGTGGCAGCCAAGTTTCAGCTGCCCACCTGCCAGGACACGGGTACCGCGACGGTTGTGGCCAAAAAGGGCCAGCAGGTCTGGACGGGAGCCAATGACGAGGAGCTCCTCTCCAAGGGTATTTACGAAACCTATGCCGAAGAGAACCTGCGCTACTCCCAGACGGTGGCTCTCAACATGTACGACGAGAAGAACACCGGCACCAACCTGCCTGCCCAGATCGACATCATGGCCAGCTCCGGCGATGAATACAAGTTCCTCTTTATGACCAAGGGTGGCGGCAGCGCCAATAAGACCATGCTCTATCAGGAGACCAAGGCCCTGTTGACTCCCGAGAAGCTGGAGAAGTTCCTGGTGGAGAAGATGAAGTCCCTGGGAACGGCGGCCTGCCCCCCTTACCATATCGCCTTTGTCATTGGCGGCACCAGCGCCGACTCCTGCCTGAAGACGGTCAAACTGGCCACGGCCAAGTATCTGGACAACCTGCCCACCACGGGCAATGAGCATGGCCAGGCTTTCCGCGATGTGGAGCTGGAAGACAAACTGCTCCAGGCGGCCCAGAAGCTGGGAATCGGCGCCCAGTTCGGTGGCAAGTACTTCGCCCACGATGTGCGCGTCGTGCGCCTGCCCCGCCACGGTGCGTCCTGCCCGGTGGCCATGGCGGTTTCCTGCTCCGCCGACCGCAACGTCAAGGCCAAGATCAACAAGGATGGCCTGTGGATTGAGGAGCTGGATCGCGACCCCGGACGCCTGATTCCCCAGCAGTTCCGTGGCAAGCACAGCCACGGCGTGAAAATCGACCTGAATCAGGGTATGGAAGCGGTGCTGGCCGAACTGACCAAGCATCCCGTCTCAACTCCCCTGCTGCTGAACGGAACCATCGTGGTGGGCCGCGATATCGCCCACTCCAAGTTCAAGGAAATTCTGGACGCGGGCAAACCCCTGCCTGAGTACCTGAAAAAATACCCCATCTACTACGCTGGCCCCGCCAAGACACCTCCGGGAATGCCATCGGGCTCCTTCGGCCCCACCACGGCCGGACGCATGGACAGCTATGTGGACCTGCTGCAGTCCCATGGTGGTTCCCTGGTGATGATCGCCAAGGGCAACCGCAGCCAGCAGGTCACCGACGCCTGTAAAAAGCACGGTGGCTTCTACCTGGGCTCCATCGGTGGCCCTGCCGCGCTGCTGGCCGACGAGAATATCAAGAAGGTCGAGTGCATCGACTTCCCCGAACTGGGGATGGAAGCGGTCTGGAAGATTGAAGTTGAGGACTTCCCCGCCTTTATTCTGGTGGATGACAAGGGGAATGACTTCTTCAAGCAGATTGGCTGCTAAAAACCTCCATCTGCGGCGTTGCCCGCAGTCGCTCGTCGCTGCAACGTACGGGGAGTACGCTTCGCTCCTCGCTCCTCGCTCCTCGCTCCGCTGGCGCCTTGCACCTGAAGGTTTTTCAATTGCCTGCGCGTTTTGAGGTATTTCAGCAAGCCGTTAAAGCATCCATCTTTAACACTGCCTGACTGGTACCGTTTGGAGAGACGCTTCACCCCCGGCCCAGCCGGGGGTTTTTTATTGCCTGATACCCCCAAGAGTGGTACATCAGATCTCAGTAGAGAATGATTACTGAAAAAGGATTGCATATGCAGCTCAAACCGCTTCTCTTCCCCACGACAGATCGCACCTTTCCCGGCAAACGCTGGGTGAAAATCGCCCTGCGCAGCCTGCACATCTGGGCGGTGGCCGTGGTGGTGGGGGCCTATCTCTTCGGCATTCCCCAGTCGGCCTGGTATCTGTGGCATCAGATGTTTATCCTGACCGGTTTCGCCATGATTGCCCTGGATGGCTGGAGCAATGGTGTCTATTTCCTGCAGCTGCGCTGGTATGTGGTCATGGTGAAGATGGCGCTGCTGGCGTTCCTGCACCCCTGGTACCCGGAGCCCTTTTATTTCCTGGCGGGCATTCTCATTGTCTCTTCGGTGATTGCCCACGCGCCGGGTGATGTGCGCTACTTCTCTCCCTGGCATATGCGCCGACTGGAGCGTTTGTAACGCTTCGACCCGATTATTCGCGATTCTGTTTTGGCGCTCACTGGGGCTTTTCTGTTACACGGTCCCGTGGTAAGGTGGTGCGAAAAGGACGCGAATAATTTCGGGAGGCTTCATGATACGATTTCTCGGTTCACTGTTGGTCTTTTTCGCTTTTGGAGCGACGAAGGGCCTTGCAGCTTCATCATCCCATGCTTCCGAACTTCACCACTTCCATGTGGAGGAGGTGGTGGGCGGTCTCAGTCATCCCTGGTCCATTGTCTTTCTGCCCGATGGGGAAGTGCTGGTGAGTGAACGTCCCGGACGCCTGCGCCTTATCCGCGATGGCAGGCTGGAATCCATTCCGGTGCGTGGTCTGCCCCGCATCGACCCCAACGGACAGGGTGGGTTGCTGGATCTGGCCCTGCACCCCGACTTTGCCGAAAATCGCTGGCTCTATTTCAGCTATGTGGATCGTACCTCGGCGGGCTTCACCACCAATATGGCACGGGGCCGCTATCTGGATGGTCGCCTGACGGAAGTGCAGGTGCTCTTCACCGCTTTTCCCCGCAGCAGTGGCGGACGTCACTTTGGTGGGCGCATTGTCTTTGATGCCGCAGGCTATGTCTACCTCAGCATTGGCGATCGTGGCCAGATGGAGCGGGCCCAGGACTTCAGTGATCACGCTGGCAGTATCATCCGCCTCCACGACGATGGCCGCATCCCCGCCGACAATCCCTTTGCAGATGAAGCTGATATGAAACCGGAGATTTATGCCACGGGAACCCGCAACGCCCAGGGCATGGCCATGCATCCGCTCAGTGGCGAAATCTGGATGCAGGAGCACGGCCCCAGGGGCGGCGATGAGGTGAATCGCCTCATCGCTGGCGCCAACTACGGCTGGCCCAAGGCCACCCACGGCATCGACTACGATGGCTCCACCATTACCCCCCACACTGAGCTCCCCGGTATGGAGTCGCCCCTGTGGCACTGGACGCCTTCCATCGCTCCTTCGGGCATGCTCTTCTACGCTGGCGACATGTTTCCCCACTGGCAGAATCAGCTCTTTATCGGTGCCCTGCGCGGCCAGCTGATTTCTCGTCTGGAGACCAGTCAGGACGAGATGGGCCAGTGGCAGGTGCAAGAGGTGGAGCAGTTTTTTGAAGGGCAGAGCCGCATTCGCGATATTCGCCAGGCTCCCGATGGAAGCATCTGGGTGCTGACCGACCACAATCCCGGACAGGTGCTGCGCTTGATCCCCGTTTTGCCGTAACGACTTTACCTGACATTAAAATGGCATTTTGTGACAAAACCCCTTGTGATAATTCATCCTGGGGCATACAATGATTTCAATGTCCTTCATTGTCTGCAGCTTATGACGCTATCGCGGGGGTATGCCATGCCGAACAGGTACAGGGAATTTGTTGCCGGAAAAGCGCTGCTGCTTTTCCTTTTTTTGACGTTGAACGCCCAGACAGCCCTGGCGGCCTTTAACCTGGGAGGGCTCGAAACGTACCATCCGGGGGCCGTGGGATTCCCCACCCCTGAGAGCCGGCTGCAGTGGGGCAGCACCTACGAGATCACCTGGGACACCAGCCGGCTGACCGGTGAGAACATCTGGATCTATATGATTGCCGATGCATACTGGGGCCAGGGGGAAGATCAGCTCCTGCGCGACCTGGAAGACCATCCGTCCCATGGCTATGATCCCGGAAATCCAGGTGGAGAAGACGCTCTCCAGATCCTGGAGGGATTCTCGATTGGTGAGCTGGTTTACCCCCAGCCCCCGAATACCGGCTCCTATCGCTTCACCCCAATTCCGTATTATTACCAGGAAGGGTTGGCCCAGAAACTCCTCCTCTATGATTCCGAAGACAACTGGGCCATGAGTGCCGGCGTCTTCATGGTGGTGCCTCCCCTGCCTGACATCCGGGAGTACGGGGTCCACACCTTTCGGTCAGAATTTGACGGTCACACTCCCGTCGCCCTTTGGAACACGACGCTCTTTATGGGGCAATACGAGGTTGACGAAATAACGGAAGTCACCACACTGAGCATAGGTCGCATGGACCTGGAGGATGTTGCTGAACCCGGTGCATTGGAACCTGTGTACACCTTTGACTGCGCAGATCCTTCCTGTGAGTACGAGTCCTTTTCCCTGCGCTCCCTGGAACTCGTGGATGATCTGCTGCTGGCCAGCGTCAGGTATACCAATTACGGTACCTCTGAAGAAGAGGTGCGTCTCCTTCTCTTCGATGCCGCTGATCCAACTGTTCTGCCATACGAGTGGTTACTGGATTCCAGTGGGTTTAATGACGGCACCCTGGCGCTGTCCGGCAATCTGCTGGCGGTAATCACCCGCCAGGGGAGTGACAGCAGGGTTCAACTGCTGGAGGTGGGCTCTGGTCCACAGATTACTCCGGTCAGCACCATCATATTCCCCGGCGAATACCTCCATTCCCTGAGCTTTTCCGCTGATGGCAGCCTGCTTGCCATTGGCAGCCTGGGGAATCGTTTTTTCCTCTACGATGTTTCCAATCCCGCTGAGCCGGATCTCCTGGTCACGGAAGAGCTGGGAAGCCACAATCAGGTTACCGTCCGCTTTGGCGGGAGCAGCTGGCTGGTGGTGATGTACGATATCTACGATGGCATGGAGGGCAGCACTTATTATGTCCGCCTCTACGACACGGGTGATCCTGACGCTATTATTGCTCGGGACACACTGGAATTGTCTGCTGGAGCGTCTTCGGTGTCTCTGGATCTTGCAGGCGATCGTCTCTTCACTATGCACTCTCAGGAGGAGTTCTTTTTTGATGATGATGGTGATTCGCAGAAGCGCGAATACGCCCTGCTCTCCGTTTATGCCTACGACCAGGGCCAGTTGCTGAAGCTGGGGGGGCAGGCCTATACTCCATCGACATCGTATGTCGATGTCGATGGCCTGTCTGTGGTAGCCAACGCGAACCGTCAGATGGTGTTTATGTCCCTGAGTCGCGAAGGTAATTCTTTCCTGCGCCTCTACGCCACTCCGGCTTTCTCCGACCCCTTGCCCACTTCGGGTGTGGACACTGCGCTGCTGAACTCCCTGCGTGGCGCCCTGGGCAAGAGCGATATCACCATGGCCGATGTGCTGAGTACCAGAACCCTCAGCCTCACTGGCGTTGAGATCAGTGATCTGAACGGGCTGCAGCACTTTGTCAACCTGCAGGAGCTGAATCTGCGCGGGAATCTGAATGTCAGCGATCTGCAGCCACTCACGTATCTGAATCAGCTGCAGTGGTTGAGCCTTGGCGGCAGCAGTGTCGACGATCTCAGTGCCCTGGCAGCCCTGCCGGGCCTGGAGACCCTGGCGGTGTGGGGTACCGGGCTGACGGCTCTGGATATTGGCGGCATGACGCACCTGAAGAACCTCTATGCCAGCCACGGGGAGATTGCCGACGTCACTTCATTGCCTTCGGGGCTGGAGGAACTCTACCTGGACGGCAACAATCTGGAAGACCTGGACTTTCTGACGGGCCTGCCTCTGCTGCGGGTGCTCTACCTCGGGAATAATCAGATCAGTGATCTTGCTCCCGTCTCTGGCCGTGGCGGTCTGGAAGTGCTGCAGATCAGCGGAAATGCCATTGACGACCTGAGCCCCTTGAGCACACTGACCAATCTTCAGGAACTCTATGCCAGCGAAAATGACATTGCGGACATGGCGCCCCTGGTGGGGTTGAGTCACCTGCGCGTGCTGGATCTGTGGGGGAACCAGATCGTGAGTCTGCCAGCAGATCTCAGTGGCCTGAGCTCCCTGGAAACCCTGAATCTCGGCAATAATCAGCTGACGGATATTGACGGCCTGGCCGCGCTTTCCACCCTGAGCATCCTGCACCTGGACAGCAACCAGATCAGCGATGCCAGCGCCCTGGTACCTCTGGCTCCACCGCTGCAGTGGCTGAACCTCTTTAACAACCCCCTCAGCGAGCTCTCCGGCGCTTCGGTAGACATGCTGCGCCTGACGGGGGTGACCGTGGTGCTGACGGACACGGAGGGTGCGGGCAGCAGTGGCAGGGCTCTGGTGGTTGATGGCGACGGGCAGAGCAGTCAGAGCCAGTGCTTTATCGCCACCGCCGCTTACGGTTCGGCCCACCATTTTGATGTGCAGATTCTGCGTCAGATGCGGGATCGCTTTCTGCTGACCCACCCTGCCGGTCGCTGGCTGGTGCAGGAGTACTACCGGCTCTCTCCACCCGTGGCGCGCGCTATTGACGGCAGTGCCGGGATGATGCTGGCGACCCGCCTGCTGCTCTCCCCGGTGGTGGCCCTGGCCTACGGCCTGGTGTACTGGCAGCAGAGTCTGATGGTTCTGCTCTTCGGCCTGCTGACGCTTGGCTATCGGTGGCGGCGCGATCAACGGGTTGATGCGGTACTGTTGAGCGGGAGATTCTCATGAGATATCTGTTCTGTCTGATCTTCCTGCTGATTCTTTTGCCCTTACCGGCTCTTGCCACTGCTCCCGCGCCCGTGGGTACGGTGATAGGCCTGGAGGGGCAGGCCTGGGCTGCCACCGATGGCACGCGGCGCGGGCTGCGCCTTCAGGCGAAGGTCCATGCCGGAGAAGAGCTGCTGACGGGTGACAACAGTAAGCTGCAGATCCTCTTCAACGATGATTCCATCCTGAGCCTTGGCTCCCAAAGCAGCATGGTCATCGACCGCTATGTGTATGATCCGGACCGTGCCGCCAATTCGGGACTGGTGCAGCGCATGCAGCGGGGCACGTTCCGCACGGTCACCGGACGCATTGCCGAGCAGAATCCTGAAAACTTTGAAATTCAGTCACCCCTGGCCGTTATCGGCATTCGGGGAACAGATATCGTGGGTATGATCAATCCCGATGGCACCCATCAGGAAATCGGTACCATGAGCGGACGTATTCAGCATATGAGCCATGGGCAGATCCAACAGGTCACGCCTGGCAACTCTGTGGTGGCAACGCCCAGCGCCTTCACCTATGGCCCCATGAGCCCCGGTCTGCTGGCAGCTGCCATGGATCTTGGCAGCGTGGGTTTTGGCGATGCCGACAATGGAGGTGCTGCCGGGGAAGATGAAGCCACAGAAGAGGGCTCCTGGCCTGGGGATGAAAGTGACGATGGGGCCGAGGGTGATGGCTCCGATGGTCATGGAAGCCTGCTCCTGAAGGAGCAGGCTTCCATGGAGCAGCAGGCCGAAGATATTCAATCTGCCCAGAGTGCTCCCAGTGACCCTCAACCAGAACCAGAGCCTCAACCAGAACCAGAGCCGCAACCAGAGCCAGAACCAGAGCCAGAGCCAGAGCCAGAACCAGAGCCTGCTCTTACTTTGCATCCCGGAGGCAGTGGCCTTGCCTATGACCATGCCATTGCCGTGGCGGATCCGGAGGGTTCTCCCTGGAATCCCCACAGCCACTACACCTATGGAGAGACCGCTTTCATGGAATGGGGTTACTGGGCAGAGGAGCCTTCGTCCCTGGCGAATCGCGTCTATGATGTGCGCGGCAGCCTGATCTCCACGGAAGAGGTCAACCGCATGCGCGATGAGAATATCACGGCCACCTATTCGGGAACTGCCGAGGGCATCTACCGCGCCCTTGGGGAGACGGGGTACGCTGAGCTTGCCACGGGAAGTTTTTCGGGAGTGGTGAATTTCGGCAACAGCAGCCTGAGCAACTTCCGGGTGGAGTTCACGGGAGTGGACGGTTCCAGCATTGAACTGAGCGGCGGGCAGGGCGAACTGGTGAACGGTCAGTACCAGCTGAGTATCCATCAGTTCGAAACCGTGCGTTTGCCCCATGTGGACGTGAACGATGGCTTTCTCAAGGGCGGCATCTTTGGCCCAGGCGGAGCGGGTACCGGTGGAATCTGGGAGCTGCGCTCCGGGAACAGCTCCACTGACGCCCGGGCAACGGGTACCTTTGAAGGGGTGCGTCCATGATGCGTCGGATCACTGCTCTGCCATCGCTGCTGTTGTTGGGAAGGTCTCTGGTATGTGCCCTGGGTATCTTTGCCTCAGTGGCCATGGCGCAGCCTGTCTCGCAGCAGGAGCCTGCCCGCTCAATGGAGGAGATTCGTCAACTGCTGCAGGAGAATCAGGCGGAAAAAGCCTGGCAGCAGGCATCGGCCTTGATGCACCAGTATCCCCTGAACCACGATGTCAATTTCTACTATGGCCGGGCAGCCTATGCCACCGGGCGTTACGCCCATGCGCTTTTTGCCTATGAACGTCTGCTGGGACGCAATCCCCTGGCCCATCGGGTGCGCCTGGAGACGGGGCGCACCTATCTGGCGCTGAATCAACCGGAGAATGCCCAGCGACACTTCGAGGAAGTGCTGCGTCACGATCCACCACCGGCGGTGCGGCGCAATGTGGAACACCTGCTGGAACAGGTTTCCCGCAAGCAGCAGCCGGGGCGACTCAGCGGCAGCCTTTCCGCAGGGCTCTTCCATGATTCCAACGTGAACTTCGGCCTGAGTTCTTCCCTGGGCAGTGATCTGGATCAGATTCTGGATTTTTCCTCTCTGAAGTCCCGCAGCGACCAGGGTGTTTTCGCGATGGCCGGCGTGGTGTACGATCACCGGCTGGCAACGGTTGCGCCCTGGTATGTCACCGGTGGCGCCCAGTACTACCATCGGGGACATCTGGACGAGGATGACAGCGATCTTGGCTACGCGCGCCTGTTTGGTGGCTTCTGGACGACGGGAGCGCGTTCCATGACCCAGGTGCTTCTGAAGTACGAAGATATTCGACTTGGCTCGGAAAAGCTTTCCACCATAGTGGGCCTCGAGCCCACCTACGTCTACAGCATAGCGCCTGAGCTGCGTTCTCTTACGGCCCTGGTCGTGGAGCGCCGGGATCAGCGGAACAATGAACGCGACAGCGACTATCTGAGTCTGCAGGAGACCCTGCGCTGGCAGTACCACGAAGGTGGCGACAGCATCAGTGGCAGCCTGCGACTGGCCTTTGATGACGCCGAAGAAAAGGAATATTCATCGCGCCTGTGGGAAGTGCGCCTGGAGCATGAGCGGCGGGTGGATCTGTGGTCGGGGCGAGGGCTCATGGGTGCCCACTACCGTGAAGTGGTTTATGGGAGCGAAGGAAGAGTTCCCGTGGACAGTCTTGGCACCCTGGTGAAGCGCGACGACACCCAGATAGCCCTCTATGCTTCTGCGCAGCGTGAACTGCGTCCGGGGCTCCTGGGGGAGATTCGTCTGCAGTACACCGACAACGACTCCAACCATCCCCTGCAGCACTATGACAAGACCGTGTTCAGTGTGGCGGCACACTATCGGTTCTGAGTGCAGGCTGCTGAAAAGTCCTCAAGCTGTGGCAAGCGTAAAAAAGCCGGATCTGATAATTCAGATCCGGCTTTTGGCGTATGTTGTACACAGGCAGAAACCGCTTTCCGCATAGCTCCCAGACCGCGCTCGCCATCCTGGCTCGCTCTCGCTGTGCGGGACGCGGTTTTCCATACTCTTTCTGTCAGCAGCACATGAGGTTTCTCAGCAATCTGCTATGCCTGTGACTGCTGTATGCGAGCGAAGGTTTCCAGGTTATGCAGTGAGCTCAGGTGAGCGGCGATCATGCGGAAGAGGCCGGTGGCCATGAGGTTGGCCTGGGCGTCCTGGGGTAGCCGGGCGATTTTTTCTTCACTGATGCGGCTGAATCCGGACAGTCGGCAGGTCTCGTTGCCCACTTTCAGGTCGGCGTGCATCTCTTCAAACAGATCGAGGCTTTCCATGTGGTTCATGAAGCGTCGGGTTCGCTTCTGGGCTTCGTGGTACTCCTTGAGCATGCCCAGCACCGCTTTCAGAAAATCGCTGGCTTCGCCGTTTTCAAGGAAGAGCGGGTGGCCATGCTCCCGGCTGACAGCCCTCGAGGCGTGGTCAATGGCGGGTACCACCTGCTCACCGCTTTGCATGAAGAGAAAGGGGTAACAGCGCACATAGGCGGGAATATACATGCCGGTGCGCCAGTTTCCTTCACCGTCCACACACAGGTTGCGGCTCTGCTGAATGCCCAGCAGGCACAGGGATGTCATGGTGCCGCTGGCGGGATCTTTCGTGAAGACAATGGGAACGGATTTGGCTGCTTCTTCATATTCATCCACGGCCAGGGTGGCGGAGTGCAGGCCGGCGGCATGGGGATAGGTGGAGAGAGGGGTGACCTTGAGGTCCTTGTCGCGCTGATTTTCAATGGGCATGGGCTGTACGAACATGGGATCTCCTTGGGTGAGGTGGTGCATGGACAAAAAAGGCCTGGTGTTCGGGACTACCGCTGTATGTTATGTGGAAGTGTCACGGGAAGTCTGCCAGGCGGTGACGATCATTTCAATACCCTGTTCAATGCCAGTGGTGCTCAGGTGGATTTCCCGCATCTGCAGTCGGTTGCGAAACCAGGTCAGCTGGCGCTTGGCGTAGCGGCGGCTGTTTTTTTTCACTTCTGCGATGCAGCTTTCCAGACTGGCTTCACCATCCAGGCAGGGCAGCAGCTCCGTATAGCCAACTACGGGAATCTGCCTGAAGTCGTAGCCGCGGTTGATGGCTTCGCGGATCTCTTCGATCAAGCCTTGCTCCAGCATGGTGTCTACCCGCTGATTGATGCGTCCATACAGCTCCCGGCGTTCGCGGGTCAGCACAAAGTTCAGGGCCGGGTAGCGGGGCTGCTGCCGGGTGATGTCGCGGAAAAAGGTGCTCATGGGGCGACCCGTCTGCAGGTAGATTTCGTACCAGCGTATCAGGCGCTGAGTATCGCCGGCCTTGAGCTTGGGAGCGTACTCGGGGTCCTGAGTACAGGCCAGGGCGTGAATGGCGTTGCGATCATGGGATACCGCTTCGGTGGCCTGGTTGCGGCAGACGGGATCAATGGTGGGGGTGGAGATCAGTTCAAACTGCAGCGCTTCATAGAACAGGCCGGTTCCCACCGTGAGTACCGGAACCACACCATTGTGCAGGAGCTGATTGATGATCTGGGCGGCTTCGCGGGCGTAACGGTGGGCGTGATAGGTCTCGCCGGGGCCTGCCACGTCCAGCATGTGGTGAGCAGTGCCGTCAAGTTCGGTGGCATCGGGTTTTGCGGTTCCGATGGAGAGGTGGCGGAAGACCTGACGACTGTCACAGCCCACGATGGCTCCACCAACGCGCCGGCAGACTTCCGTTGCCACCTGGGTTTTGCCGACGGCGGTGGGGCCAGCGATGACGATTATCTGAGGAACTGTTTCCACAATTGCTCTCTGCTGTAGGATATCAGGGTAGGTCTGCCATGGGGGCAGGTGTAGGGTTGGCGGCACTGAAAAAGTCGCTGCAGCAGTTCTTCCATCTGCTGGTGGTTGAGGGTCTTGTTGGCTTTGACGCTGCGGTGGCAGGCCATGGTCTTCATGACCAGCTGCCGGAAGGATTCCTGGGCTGATTCCGGCTGATCGTCTTTCTCTTCGCCTGCCCTGCTGCAGATTTCCCGGATGGTGTCCATGGCCTGCTGGGGGGGGAGGTCGAGGGGTGCTTCCACCAGGCAGGCAGTGTCATCGATGATATCAATGGTGAAGCCCATGGCCTGCAGCTGGGGCATATGGGTGTTCAGGGTCAGTTGCTCCTGGGGCGTCAGTCCGATGGGGTGCGGGAAGAGCAGGGGCTGCTGTTCCACCCGATTGTCGGCGTAGAGGTCGGAAATTTCCTCAAAGTTGATGCGTTCCATGGCGGCGTGCTGGTCCACCAGGATCAGCTCCTCGTCTTTGATGCCGACAATGAAGGTGTCCTGGAACTGTCCGAGGATCTGGAAATCGGCTGTTGATGGCGCGGCGGATTCCCACAGCGGCGTCTCGCCGTAGGGTGAGGCGGGTTGCCCGTGTCGAGCGGGTAGGTGTGACGGCGGGAGTATCGCTGGTGCTGGTTCGCTGATCTGGCCACCAAAGTTTCGGTGGGGGGCGCTGCTGCTCCATCCACCGGTGCTGGGAAAGCCCCGCGGCACGGCGGGCGCCGGGGGTTCCGGGCTGCTGTGGAAGGGAGTTTCGCCTTCAATGAGAACCTGGCGGATGGCCTGCTCAAAGAGTCGGCCCAGAGCACCTATATCGAAGAAACGCACTTCCGTTTTGGTGGGGTGGACATTGACATCCACCAGGGCGGGATCGATGTTCAGAAAGAGGGCGCCGAAGGGATGGCGTCCCTGGGGTATGAGGTGGCGGTACGCTCGCTGCAGCCAGGCTCCCAGCAGGCGATCCTTCACGTGGCGGCGATTGACAAAGAAGTAGAGGGAGTCGCGGCGGCTGCGGGTGTTGTCGGGGCGCGAGAGGTACAGGTGGAACCCGGTTCCGTCGTCCTGCTGCGAGCGGCCTTCGCGCAGTGCGGTGGCGTTTTCGCGGCCGAATACCTGTCGGATGCGTTCGTCGATGGTGGCGGGTGGAAACTGGAACTGCGCGCGGCCATCGACGCTGTAGCTGAAGGCGGTCTGGGGGTGAGCCAGGGCAAATGACTGCACCAGAGATGTGATGAGATTCTGCTCGGTCTGGGGGGTGCGTAGAAATTTTTTGCGGGCCGGGACATTGTAGAAAAGGTCGGCGATCTCGACCCGTGTACCGGGGTTGGCTCCCTCTTCCCGGACTTCCGTCATTCTGCCGCCCTCAATGTGCAGGCAGTGGCCAGTCAGCTCGTCTGGCTGGCGGGAGGTGATGTGCATGCGGCTGACAGAGGCGATGCTGGGCAGGGCTTCACCGCGAAAGCCCATGGAGTGAAGCTGGGTGAGGTCGTCAAAGGAGCGGATTTTGCTGGTGGCGTGTCGCTCCACACAGAGCATGAGGTCGTGTCTGGCCATGCCGCAGCCGTCATCGGTAATGCGGATGCGCTTGATGCCACCACCTTCAATGGCAATTTCCACCCGCCTGGCGTCAGCGTCAAGGGCGTTTTCCACCAGCTCCTTGACGACGTTGACCGGCCGCTCAACCACTTCTCCGGCCGCGATCTGGTTGATGACGGTGTCGGGGAGTACACCGATCTTCATGGAGAGAAGAGGGATATGTCCAGGGTGCCGACATGGAAGAGCAGGCCGTACTGGGCCTTGATCATGTCGTAATGGGCTTCGGCCAGGGCGCGTTCCGCGTTGCTCAGGCTGAGCATGGCATCTAGTACATCCAGGTTGGTGGATTTGCCGACCTCAAACTGCAGGGTGGTCATGCGCAGATTTTCCCGGGCATAATCCATACGACTGGAAGCTTCTTCCAGCTTGTACTTCAGCACGTCGATAGTATTGAGTTCCTGATTGACATCCAGCCGCACGTTCTCTTTGCGCTGCAGGATGCGGTGGGAGCTTTCAATGATGTTAAATTTGGCCTCACGGTAGGAAGCGATGCGGGTGCCCCCTTCCAGTATGGGGATGGAAAGGTTCAGGCCTGTGTAGACGATGGATTCGGAGCTCTCCTCGAAGTCGGGTATGGAGTAGCGCACGAAGGCGTCCAGGCGGGGGTAGTAGGCACTGACCCGCGCGCGCAGATCGTCGTGGCTGTACTCCAGCAGCGCTTCTTCGGCCATGAGGTCGTTGCGGTTGAGGTTCGCCTTCACCAGCCAATCGTCAAAGCTGGAGGCAGGGAGCTCCGGCAGGTGCAGCTCACCGACGATGCGAATTTCGTGGGTGCTCCCAATGATATTGTTGAGGCGGGTGTTCAGGGTGGAAAGGTGGCTCAGGCTCTCGAAGTAGTCTGCCCGACCTTCGCTGAGGGCCATCTGGCTTTGCAGCAGGGCAGTGCGGGCGATTTCGCCGACTTCCAGGCGGATGCGCGACTTGTTGACGTGCTCCTCAAGTCGCTTCACATTCTCCTGGTTGACCCTGACCATCTCCTGGGCCTTGCGCAGGTCTGCGGTGATGTCGATCAGCTGTTTGAGGACCTGCTGCCGGGTGAAGCGCACGCTGAACTCGGCGGCTTCCTGGAGATGTTCGCTTTTGCGTCGTTCTGCGCTGGCTTTGCCGCCGGTGTACAGGGGCTGGGTCACGCCGGCTCCAAAGGTGCGTTCTTCACGGTCACCCTGGGTGTATTGCAGCTCGGCGCTGGCCCTGGGCAGCAGGTAAGAGCGGGCCTGAATTTCACTGAGCTGGGTTTTGCGCTGAGAAATCTCCTCCAGCAGGATGGCCTTATTGTTTTCCAATGCCAGGTGGTAGGCTTCCACAAAACTGACTTCCCGTACATGGCCGTTGGCCAGGGCTGTCGCGGCGCAGAGAAGGGCGAAGAAGGCAGCCGGAACAATGCGGTTTCCCATGGGAAAATCCTTTATCAGTTGGCAATCGCACGGGTTTTGCGGTGGTTTTCGATCATGTCGGCAAATCGTTTGAACAGATATTCACTGTCGTGGGGTCCCGCGCTGGCTTCCGGGTGGTACTGCACCGTGAAGAGGGGATACTCCTCGTGGGTAATCCCCTCGACGGTGTTGTCGTTGAGATTCAGATGTGATACGCGCACCTTGGGTGGAAGATTGGTGGGATCGACCGCGAAACCGTGGTTCTGGCAGGTGATTTCGATTTTATCGGTGGCCAGATCCTTGACGGGCTGGTTGGAACCGCGGTGTCCGAATTTCAGTTTGAAGGTCTTTGCGCCCAGGGCAGTGCAGGTGAGCTGGTGACCAAGGCAGATGCCAAAGAGGGGCAGCTTGCCGATCAGCCTGGCGATGTTGGCGTGGGCGTAAGTCACGGCGGCGGGGTCGCCGGGGCCGTTGGAGAGAAAGACGCCATCGTAATTGCCCTGCAGGATTTCCTCGGCGGGGGTAAATGCCGGAAGGACGGTGAGGTCAAAGCCGTAGTGGGTCAGCAGGCGCAGCATGTTGTACTTGATGCCGAAGTCGTATACTGCCAGACGGTAACGGTTGGGCGATTTGGATGGGGGAATAAACCCTTCCCCAAGCTTCCAGATACCCTGATCCCAGGTATAGGGCTTCTGGCAGGTGACCTTGGCTACCAGATCCTTGCCTTCCATGGGAGCAACCGCTGCCGCGCGCTTTCTGAGGTCGTCGATGTTGTGTTCGCCCGTGGCGATGATGCCTGGCAGGGCGCCTTTTTCGCGGATATGTCGCACCAGGGCACGGGTGTCAATACCATGCACTCCCGGGATGCCATGCTTTTTCAGGAACTGACTGAGGGTCTCCTGTGAACGGAAGTTGGAGGGGATATCCACATACTCCTTGACCACAAAACCCTGTACATAGGGGCGATCCGATTCCATGTCCTCTTCGGTGATACCGTAGTTGCCCATCATGGGGTAGGTCATGGTGACGATCTGGTCGACGTAGGACGGGTCGGTAAGTACTTCCTGGTAACCGGTCATGCTGGTGTTGAAGACCACTTCGCCTTCACTGATTCCTTCGAATCCGAAACCTTTTCCGGTGAAGCATCTTCCGTCCGCCAGGACTATATAGCCTTTCATGGTGTATTCTCCTTAAATGGTAAGTCTATCGGGGAACGCGAAGCGCGTATTTATCAAATCAGGAAGTATACGCCCTTGAAGGAGGTTGTTCAAGGTGCAAAGTATGATTTGCGCCAATCCCCTGCGGTTGACAGAAAATGCGGGGCGATGGGGGCTGCGGGCCGCCTCAGCGTGGCATTTTCCGGCTTTTGCGATCCTGCAGGAAGATGGATATGACCAGGGCAAATCCCCAGGCCGCAGCAATCACAAAAAAGACCATGGCGATGATGGGATAGCCGAAGACCGTGTGATCACTGGGAACATTGGTGAGCATGGCAGCGCCCAGGATAAGCGCCGCCAGGACGATTCCCATGGTTACGCGGTTGGTCATGCTTTGCAGGTGCCCCATCAGGCGGCTTTCGTCAAAGGCGCGCACCTTGACCTCGACTTCATTGCGGGAGAGGGACTCCGTGAACTCGTTGAGACGGCGGGGAAACTTTTCCATGAGTTCGCGGCCTTCAAGGAGGGAAGAGAAGGCCCTGGCGCTGGAGAAGCTCTTGAGCAGGTGACGGCGCAGGATGGATTCGCTGTGCTCTTTCAGTGCCTGCGCGGGGTTAAAGGCCGGGTCAAGCACGCGTCCGATTTCATCCAGGTGCAGCAGCGCCTTGCCCAGGGTGGTCAGCTCCGGTGCCGGCCGGATATTGTTGGCGGTGGCAATGCGAGCCAGCTCCATGACCACATGTCCGGCCTGCATCTGGGCTACGGTGGCGTCCTTGTACAGCAGCACCATATCGCCGACCTGGCGGATGAACTTGTTCTCATCCAGCCCTGGCAGGCGGGTGGCAATCTTGAGGGAGATTTTGGCCACTTCATGGCCATCGCCTTCACTGAGTGCCAGCAGCAGCTTCAGCAGGTTTTCCTGGCTGCGCGGGGCAATGCGGGAGACCATGCCCAGGTCCAGCAGTATCAGCTTTCCCGTGTCGGTGATGAAGATATTGCCTGGATGGGGGTCGGCGTGGAAGAACCCTTCCACCAGCACCTGGTCCAGGTAGGACTTGAAGAGCTGTTCCGCCAGCTCCCTGCCCTGGGGGAAACAGTTGTTGCGCAGCCCAGGGTGGTCCTGAAGGGGGACTCCCCGGACGTATTCCATGGTCAGGACTTTTGAGGTGCAGTGGCTGTCGATGGGTCTGGGAACGCCCATATCAGGGTAAGGCTGCAGGATTTTCCCCATGATAAGCAGATTCTGCTGCTCCAGGGTGTAGTCAAGTTCCCGCAGCAGTGTTTTGCGGAATTCGTCCACCATCTCCTCGAACATGTATTTGCGGCCGATCTCCGTATGGCGATCCACCGTGCCGGCGATTTCCTGGATGATATCCAGGTCTTCCAGAATAATTGACTGGATAGCCGGGCGCTGAATTTTGACGGCTACCTGCTGGCCGGTATGCAGATGGGCGCGGTGAACCTGGCCAAGGGAGCCGGCGGCCATGGGTGTGGACTCAAAGTCGGCAAAGAGCGTCGCGATGGGGTGTCCGAGCTCCTGGACAATGGTTTTTTCCACATCCTGCCAGGCAAAGGGCTCCACCTCGTCCTGCAGTCGGGAGAGGGCTTCAATGTAGGGTTTTGGCAGGAGGTCAGCGCGGGTGGAGAATATCTGTCCCAGTTTGACGAAGGTCGGTCCCAGCAGCTCAAGATCGCGCACAAACTGAATGGGATCACCCTTGAGCTTCTGGCTGCCGATGACCTCGCGCTCAAGGCCAGTGCCCCGGATGAAGTCGCGGTTGGCATGCTTGATGAGAAAACGCACGATATCTTTGTAGCGGCGTATCTTGCGTGGGCGGGGGAAGAACACGCTGACCTCCTTGGGTAGGGTTTTTGTAGATTACCTGACCTGTGGGCGCTGGTCAAATACTGCGATGCGCGAAGCGCTTCCCACAGAGGGCGGAGTCTGCTAGAGTATATTGGCCAGACTGTTGAAAAGCCCTGTCCGCGGCGTTGATCGCAGTCTTCTTTTTACCAGCAGTGAAAATCCCATCACCAGCCTTGGGAGAAACCCATGACACGCTCAGCCCAATACGAAGTCTCTATGCAGATGGCCTTGAATCTCGCCCGCAAGGGGCTGGGGTTCACCTCCCCGAATCCGGTGGTGGGGTCTGTGATTGTCGATGCTGCAGGCGCCATTGTGGGAATGGGGTATCACGCGAAGGCGGGCATGGCTCACGCCGAGGTGGTTGCCCTGAAAGACGCTGGCGAAAAGGCACGGGGGGCGACCCTCTATGTGACCCTCGAACCCTGCTGTGTGCAGGGGCGCACACCTCCCTGCACCGATGCCATTATCCGCGCTGGTATTCAGAAGGTGGTCTATGCCGCGCAGGACCCGAATCCCGCCGTGGCCGGGCGCAGTCGCGCCATTCTCGAGGCGGCCGGCATCGCCGTGGAATCCGGCATCCTGGAGCCGGAGGCGCGCTACCTCAACCGTCACTTCAACAAGCATATCACCCGGCAGATGCCCTATATTACCCTGAAGTCGGCCATCACCCTCGACGGAAAAACGGCGGTGGCCAATGGGCAGTCCCGCTGGATTACCGGTGAAGAGGCCCGTCAGGATGGCCACTTTCTGCGGGGGATTCACGACGCCATCGCCGTAGGCATCGGAACCATCATCGCCGACGACCCTCTGCTGACCTGCCGTCATGGGGGCAAAACAGCGTTGCCGCACCCCGATGTGGTGATCTTTGACACCTTTTTGCGTACACCGCGCAACGCCGCCGTGCTGCGGCCTTCTGAGGCAGAGCGCCGCGTTATCATTGTCACTTCTTCCACCATGATGGAAAGCGACACGGCCACACGCCTTCTTGGAGCGGGTATCCAGCTGATTGGCCTGCCGCCGGCCAGCCAGGGGCTGCCTCTGCAGCAGGCATTTGCTGCGCTGTACGAACAGTACGGCATCACATCGGTGCTGGTGGAGGGTGGCGCGGGGCTGACCTCGGCTATTATCAAGGAGACACTGGAAGATGAGCATGTGATTTACATGGCACCAAAACTCTTCGGAGATGAGGGGATGACCTGGAGCGGATCCCTGAAGGTGCCGACGCCCGATAAAGCCTATCAGCTTCGCCTTCACTCGGTGGAGCGCCTTGGCAATGATATCAGGATATGTGCCCACAGGAGGGAACATGGAAATCTTTGAGCTGGAAGGCCATGAGTACATTGAACTGCACCATCTGCTGAAGATCATGGGATGGTGTGAAAGCGGCGGTCACGCGAAGTCGGAGATCGCCGGGGGAGCTGTCAGCGTGGATGGCGTTCAGGAGCTGCGCAAACGCTGTAAGGTTCGGGCCGGGCAGCGGGTTGACTATGCCGGGCAGCAGATCCAGGTTCGCTGACGGTTGCGAGTCGCTTCCATCTGCAGGTCTGCCTGCGGAATCCGGGAGGCACTTTTCAATGCAGCGCCTGTTTGCTATGCTACGTTGTCGAATTCAGGTTTCGTATCCTTAAATACAGAAAAAGGAGAATCTGCCATGGGTGGAAAAGTCGCGAAAATAGGAATGCTGTTGATGATTCTGGCGGTGGTGGCAGGCTGTGGGAAAAAAGCCGGTGAAGTGCTGGAGTGCACCTATCCCGATGCTCCGACCGTGCAGGCGCCCTTGTGGGTTTGTGGCTATCCTGTGGAGGGCATTGAGGTCTCCGCCGTGGGATCGCATCCGGTATCGGCTGCCGGGGTGAACTTCACTCAGACCATGGCCGAGGCTGCTGCCATGGAGCGACTGGCCCGCTCCATGCAGGTGCATGTGGCTCAGCGTATTCAGCGCTATACGGAAACCACGGGCGTCGGTGATGCCGAGACGGTAGACACTGTCAACCAGTCGGTTTCGCGTCTGCTGACATCCCAGAACCTTCATGGGGCCAAGCGGTACCGCATTATCACCAGCCCGGCCAATACCACCTATGTGCTGATGGGGCTGGACGCCGCCAGTCTGGAAGAGCTGACTCGCCAGACGCTGCAGACCAGCATGAATAATGATCAGGCGGCCTGGCAGCAGCTGCGTGCCCAGAAAGCGCAGGAAGAGCTGCTGCGTGAGCTGACCACCATGCCCTGATCTCAGGTTTCGCCTCTGTAAAAAAGCCTTCCCCTTTGGGAAGGCTTTTTTCTTTTTCAGGAACAGAAGGCTTCTGCGTCACAGAAGCGGTGTTTCTGCCGGCCATAAATCTGATACTTCTCGTGTCCCTTGCCGGCGATGACCACCAGGTCATCGCCGTTTGCCAGCTCTCTGGCGCAGGTAATCGCGCGTAGACGCTCATGGATCACTGTTGTCCTGCCCATATCCATGGCGGCAATAATCTGGGAGATAATGTGCTGGGGATCTTCGGTGCGCGGGTTGTCGTCTGTAACAATGCAGATATCCGCCAGCTCGCTGGCGATGGCGCCCATGAGAGGGCGTTTGGTTTTATCACGGTCACCGCCGCAGCCGAAGACGACAATCAGCCTGCCGTGGCAGATCTCCCGGGTCGATTTCAGTAGTTGCTCCAGAGCGTCGGGGGTGTGGGCATAGTCGATGATGCCATGGCGGCCATTGTGGGAAATGGGCATGAAACGCCCTTCTATGGGGCGCAGTGCTGCTATGGCCCGGGCAACCTGCTGGCGTTCCTGCCCTTCATGGTGGCAGAAAGCGGCGACGGCCTGGACGTTTTCCAGGTTGCCACGGCCTCGCAGGGGGCTGCGGTAAATCTGCCCCTGCAGGCAGAAGCGAATTCCTTCCGGGCTTACCTGCTGCTCCGTCGTGGGGATGTCAGCGTCTTCCCCGGGGCCGAAACTCAGGACGCCGGGCAGGGGGGGCAGCTTCCGGGGGATACGCCTGGTGTGGATGATGGCGTAGGGGGGAGCAGGTGTGAAGAGCCGGAGTTTTGTCTGCAGGTAGTCGTCCATGGTGCCGTGGAAATCCAGGTGATCCGGGGTGAGGTTGGTGAATATGGCGCCGTGGAACCTGATGCCCTGTACGCGGCCCAGGGCGATGGCATGGGAAGAGACCTCCATGAACACATACTCCACATGGTGCTGGAGGCACAGGTGCAGGATATGCTGGAGCGTGGTGGCACAGGGTGTGGTGTTGGCAAGCTCCGCGGACGGGCCACCATCAATGGCATAGCCGAGGGTGCCGATGGTGGCGGTTCGATGGCCCAGGGCCTGGTAAACCTGACGGAGGTAGCTGATCGTGGAGCTTTTGCCGTTGGTTCCGGTGACGCCGACGACTTTCAGGGCAGCAGACGGGTTGCCATAGGCGGCCACGGCAATGGTGGCTTCCCGCTCCGCCAGATCGGGCAGGACCAGGGTGTTGGGCCCGTCAACGGGGTGCTGGCACAGGGCTCCGGCGATTTTTCCGGAGCTCAGCAGCTCGGGCAGATGGAGGTGAGGGTCGAACTGGGAACCGGCTATGGCGATAAAAAGACAATCGGGGCTGATATCACGGGTATCGCGGCTCAGGCGGCTGAATTCCACATCCACTTGAGGATGAGGCAGGCCAAGCTGCTGGCAGAGTTGTTGGAGTCGCACGGGGAATTCCTTGGATCAGTTTGATTTACGGTCAGGTACGATGGTGTAGTAGTTGATATACTTGCCGGCAATATCGCGAAAAAGAGGTGCCGCAACCGCGCCGCCATAACTTGAGACATACACCGGGCCCTCAGTGTTCTGTTGCTTGAGGGCAACTTTGGGTTCATCGATGAAGACACCCATGACAACCTGCGGCTGTTCATAGGGGAAAAAGCCCACAAAGCTTGCCAGGTGGCGGTCGCGGGTATAGCCCTCCACCGGATCGAGCTTCTGGGCCGTGCCCGTCTTGCCGCCGATGCTGAAGTACTTGTGGCTGGCATTGCGACCCGTGCCCTTTTCCACCACGCGCAGCAGCAGCGACTTCATGGCTTCAGCAGTTTGCGGGTCAAGGATGGCATCCCATTCGCGACCCTGGTTGACTCCTTTGAGGATCGTTGGCTGCACCAGGTATCCGCCATTGATGGCGGCGGCATAGGCCCGCACCATCTGCAGGGCGTTCACGCTGATTTCATAGCCCATGGAGAGGGATGTCTGGGAGAGTCTGCTCCACTGGCTGGGCGGCCGCAGCAATCCCGCCGATTCCCCGCTGAGTTCAATGCCGGTGGCAGCGCCGAAACCAAAGTCACGAATAGTGTTGTGAAAGACCTCCGCCGGGATCTGGGCGGCAATTTTCGAGGTGATGATATTACTGGATTGCCCAAAGGCTTCGGCCACCGATGCCCAGCCCATGGGGACTGTGTCGCGGATGGTGCGGTTGCCTTCGCGATACTCGCCGTTTTCGCCGAAAAAGATGTCCTGCAGGGTGATGCTGCGACTCTTGAGAGCGGCGGCGTAGGTGATCAGCTTGAAGGTGGAGCCGGGCTCAAAGGTGTTGGCGATGGCGTCATTGCGCCAGCGCTGGCGGGGATAGTTGCTGAAGTTGTTCGGGTCGTAGCTGGGCCATGAATAGATGCTGAGTACTTCGCCGTTAAAAGGATCCATGGCGACGACGCTGATGGCCTTGGCTTCGTGCTCCTGCAGAAACTGCTGGACGGAGCTTTCCACAAAGGCCTGCAGGCGGCTGTCCACGGAGAGGGTCAGCGGTGGTTTTTTCAGGGAGTTCTGCTGGGTGGAGATGGGCTCCAGCATAATGTCGCGGCGTCGGGCGTCGCGGTAGACGGCCACCCGGACTTCCTGTCCTTTCAGGCGTTCGTCGAAGCGGTGCTCGATGCCCTCCAGCCCCTGGATGTCAACACCGGTAAAGCCCAGAAGTTTGCCGAAAAGATCGCCATCGGGGTAGAAGCGGCGTTCTCCCTCCAGGAGTCCGACGCCCTTGATGGTGCCAATACGCGATGCTACCAGGGGATCCACATTGCGGGCAATCCAGAAAAAACCGGTCCTGCCTGCGATACGGTTATAGATGGGGCCGTAGTCCGCCATGCCCATGGCCTGGGCGATGCGGCTGGCTGCGTCACGGATATTTTCGATTTCGGAACCGATACCGTAAATAGAGTAGGCCTTGGTGCTGACGGCTAGCTGAAAGCCGTGGCGATCGGCGATATGGGCACGATTCTGGCGTATGGTGAAGTCTTTGTCGTATTGCGCGGCCAGGCGACTTTTCCAGGTCTGGTGATTCACAAGCTGTTTTTCCGCCAGGTGGTAGCCGATGGCGAGAACCAGAAACGCCAGTACCAGGTACTGGGCAACCTTGAAGGTCTTAACGTGGGGTGTCTGCAAGTTCGTTGGCCCTGAGGATGGATTGGTTCAGCAGGTACTCAAGCTGATCGGCAGCAGGATAAACCATCCCGTGTTCTTTTGCCAGCATTTGGATGTATCCAGGGGAACCAAGCTGGTAAAGACGGGCTTCCAGTATGCCCAGGCGGCTCTCCTCCTCAAGGATCTGACGCTGGAGCCCGGCGACCTCGTAGCCTGTGGCGATGATGCGGGTCTTGACCCACAGGCTGAGGATAACCGTGGTGATGAGGATCAGGACAGTCGCACTGTAGGCGAACTTCCTGATTTTTGCCTCATGGGTGGGAGTGGTGCGGAAGGGGAAGACGGCCATATGGGCGCTTAGCGCTCCGCGCTGGCCAGTTGGATATCCAGCTCATCCAGTTGCGCCCTGAGCATGCCCCGTTTGGCCAGGAAGTCATTGCGATGCTCGCTGGCAACAGACTGGGCAGCTGAAGAGGATGCCAGCGCCTGCATGGGATCCTGGAGTCGTCCGTTGCGAATGACGCGGAAGTCCAGGTGTGGACCGGTGGCGACTCCGGTTGCGCCAACGTAGCCGATGATATCGCCCTGGCGAACCCGGCTGCCGTAGTTGACCGCATAGCGGCTGAGGTGCAGGTACTGGGTGTGGTAGCCGTTGGCATGGGAAAGGGTGATCATGTTGCCCGCTGGTCCCTTGCGTCCGCGGAAGATCACCTGCCCGTCAGCCACAGCGTAGACTGGAGTGCCGGTGGGGGCCACCAGGTCTACGCCACCATGGAAGTGCCGCGTTCCGTAAACGGGATGCACACGGTAGCCGTAGGGGCTGGAAACACGGGAGTAGTTGACTGGACGATTCAGGAAGAAGCGCTGCATGGAGTCTCCCTTTTCGTCATAATAGCCAACTACCCCCTGGGGATCCTGGTAACGATAGGCTGTGTAGGTATTATTGCGAATGGTTATTTCAGTTGCCAGTATGTTGCCGACGCCGACATACTGGTCGTTCAGCCATTTTTCTTCAAAAATGATCCGGTACTGGGAGCCCGGCTGGATGTCGCGGTTGAAGTCGATGCGCCAGGAGAGCACGTTCTCCAGCTGCGTAATCAGTCCGTAGCGACCATTGCGCTGGAGTTCATTGGCCAGATTGCTGGTGATGATGCCTGTCAGGTTGGACGTGCGGGTGTCATAATCCTGGACTTCCTTGGATACGTGAAATTCTTCGGACACCACATCCCATTCCACGTGCAGGGTGATGGAGCGGCTCTGGTGATAGGTGAAGCGGCGGAAATTTCCCTCATCATCCCGCGCTACCGAGTACTTCTGTCCGGCGCGGAAGCTGCGGGTGGAGAAAAGCCCATCCAGTTGTGTGGTAATCCCGTGAATTTCCAAAGGCGAGAGCCCCTGGGCTGCCAGGATGCTGTAAAGAGAGTCACCGCGCTGCACGGTGCCTTCCGTAGTGTGCAGGGTTTCCGGGATTTCGCCTTTTTCAATCTCCACGAAATCCGGCTCTTCGGTGAAGCCCTGTTCATCCTCATAATCAATCAGGGCCGGGCGGTGGAGTTTATCGAGGGCGGAGAGCACGGGGTTGTCTCTGACAAAGGATTTGCGGATGTTCATTTCAGAGGAGATGATGATGTTGGCGCCGAATCCTATGATAAGACCGGTTCCGATAACCATGAAAAGCTTGAAAAGAATGTGTGGCTTATTCTTTCTCTGTCCCCTTTGTACGACGATCGGCTGCCTCGAAAACCTCATCCCCACTCCCCTTTTGAATGATTTGAAGCAATATGCCTCAAAAATCCGGACAGGGCAAGAAATTTTCCGTGCCCGGATTTGAAACTGCTATGCTCGGTGCTGGTATTTTACTCGCTGAAGACGCCGATCTTGCGGAATCGGTCATAGCGATCCTTTGTCAGTTCAGCGGCGGAAAGCTTCTGCAGCTCCTGCAGATGACGGTTGAGGGCCTCTTTCAGGTTGGCGTAGACGACGGCAGGATCGCGGTGGGCTCCACCCATGGGTTCCGGGATTACCTCATCGATAACACCCAGCTTCAGGAGGTTCGGAGCAGTCAGCTTCAGCGCCTTGGCGGCCTTTTCACCCTGGGTGCCATCTTTCCAGAGAATGGCGGCGCACCCTTCTGGGCTGATAACAGAGTAGATGGAGTGCTCAAACATCAGCACTCGGTTGCCCACGGCCAGGGCCAGCGCGCCTCCGCTGCCGCCTTCGCCGGTGACGACTGATATGATGGGAACCTTGAGCCCCGACATCTCCAGAAGGTTGCGGGCGATGGCTTCGCCCTGTCCGCGCTCTTCCGCCCCTATGCCGGGATAGGCGCCAGGGGTGTCAACGAGGGTGATGATAGGTAGATTGAATTTTTCCGCCAGTTTCATGAATCGCAGGGCTTTACGGTAGCCCTCGGGATTGGGCATGGCGAAATTGCGACGGATATTCTCTGCCGTGTTGCGCCCTTTCTGGTGGCCGATAAGCATGACGCTCTGTCCTTCAAAGCGACACAGTCCGCCAACGATGGATTTGTCGTCGGCGAAAGCGCGGTCGCCATGCAGCTCCTGGAAATCGGTGAAAACGTGTTCGGCGAAATCCAGAGTGTAGGGGCGTGCTGAGTGGCGGGCTACCTGCGTGCATTGCCATTCGGTGAGATTGCCGTATATTTCCTCTTTGAGGGATTCCATCTTGCGGTTGAGTTTTTCAATCTCGGTGGAGAAGTTCAGGCCTTCCTGGGATGCGAATTTTTCCAGATCTTCTATTTTCTTTTCCAGCTCCACGATGGGGCGTTCGAATTCAAGGGCATTGGTTATCATTGCTTTTCGTCCTCCTTGTGGACATAATGTAACATAATACAATAACGGGAAAAAAGCGCGAAGTTGTGAAAAAAGGCTATTCCAGCCAAAAAATACTGATGAATGGGGCGTTTTTCTCTTAAGATGAGGGAAAAGCTCTTTGAGTGAAGGACAGAAATGAAACAAATCGCCCTTATCGTCACGGGAGCTTCAGGGGGCACCCTGGCGCTGGAGGCCATGGATGCGCTGGTTGCCCAGCATATCCAGTGCCATGTCATCTGTACGGAGCAGGCCCAGGTGAATTTTTGCATTGAAGCGGGAATGAGCGTAGAACAGACGCGCTCCCTTGGCCAGGGCGAGCGTGAAACGCTGGTTCAGAAGCTGTTGCCCGACGGAGTGCACATCCATGATAACAGCAGTTTCTTTTCTCCCCTGGCCAGCGGCTCGGGAGTACCTGATGGCCTGGTGGTGCTGCCAGCCAGTATGGGCTATTGCGCGCGGGTCTGCCAGGGGCTTTCCGGGACTCTGGCAGAGCGGGTGTTTGACGTATGCTTGAAAGAGCGGCGTCCCATTGTGGTGGCACCCCGTGAAACCCCCCTGAATTCAATTCACCTGGAGAATCTGCTGAAACTCAGCCAGCTGGGCGTGGGCATTCAGCCGTTTATGCCGGAGTTCTACTCCCAGAGCCAGGGGATGCCTGGCCAGGTACGACGCTATATTGCGCGCCTGCTTGGTGGAATGGGCATAGAGCTGCCCCTGAATCGCTGGGCACTGGATGACGCCGTGGGCTGCTTTGCCTGCGGTCAGCATAATGCCGTTGGACTGCAGCTGCAGTTTGAGGTTGATGCCCAGGAACTGCAGTCACAGGCAGGACTACGGCTTTCCAAGGCGTTCGCCTCCTACGACGGCATTATTCATGGCGGCATCCTCAGTACGGTGCTTGATGAGGCCATGGGGAAAATTCCAGCCTCACTGGGGCATCCCATGGTGACCTGTGATCTGCAGGTAAAATTCTTGCGCCCACTGCGGGTACTGCAGCAGGCGTATGTCACGGGATCTTTCACTCACCGAAAATGGAAGACAGGACGAGGGGAAAGTACCATAACCTGTGGCCGTGGCGATGTTATTGCCACGGCCACAGGTCGGTTTCTGTGTAGAGTATAGAGGGCTGCTCAGCTGTGGCTGCCGCCCTGACAGCAGGAAGTCTTCTTGGGTTCACTGCTTCCAGTGGAGCAGCACCCTCCACCTGAAGCGCATCCGCAGCCACCAGTTGCCGTTTTGCGTCGAAAAACCCGCCAGTAAAGATAGGTGCCTGCAAGTGCTACTGCCGCAAGCGTTACCACGACATCAAGAATTTCCATGCTTTTCTCCTGTTACCGGTGCAATACAGCCTGTTTGTCCGATGAGAGTTTACTGTCCTGATCGCTGCAGGAACGCGCTATGGGAAACAGATCCTGCAGGTTGAGCATGACAGAGTTGTGGCACTCGTCACAGTTCAGGTGGCAATCCATGTTCGCGCCCCTGACTCCAGTGTTTTTCATAAGTGCTTTGCGAAGGGTCATATTCTTTGCAACCATACTGCACCCCCACGTGTAAAGAATCAGCAAAGGTTACTCCCTTGCTGATTCTTTTTGTAGTGCACTTTTCGCTAGTTGTCAATCATTAAGTTAGCGATACCTAATAAATTATTTTCTGCGCCCTGGGCCCCGTGTGAGAATTCAGCGCATTTCGGCGATGCTCAGGGTGCTGCGGAATATGATAGTGCGCACCCAGCGGCCGTGGTCGCCATCCACTTCGGCTGCGCCGACACTGTGCCGAACTTTGATGATGGTGTTGCGGGAAGGATCAAGGGTGACGGTGACCCTGCCCTGCTGATCGCTGGTGGCACTCTGGTACTGTTTGTCATCATGGAGTGACTGATAGGTTCCCTTGGTACGGTCAACCTGAGTGATGATTTTCAGTTCGGCTCCGGCCAGTGGCTTGCCGAAGTAGTGAATCTGCAGGGGGACTTCGGTGACTCCGGGAGCAGGGAGTTCCAGGGGGGTGATTTCCAGTTCAAGGCCGGCGGGGGCCGGTGCCTCGGATGCGGGGCCTGCCAGCAAGAGAGTTTTGCCGAAATCACGGTACTGGCTCATGCGATGGCGGGCCGGTTCGCGGGTGGCCAGCAGAGTGTGGACGCCCTGCTGGGAAAACTCCCACTGCGCCTGTTGAAATGTTCCCTTGTGGTCAGTATTTACGGGGAGCACCTGGCCGTCAGGCTGCTGAATGCGCAGCGTCAGCTCCGGTGAGTCACGCTTTTCCACCGGTTCTTCAGGGTCAGCCCAGAACAGAGTGATCGCGGCCTCTTGGCCGGTTTCCACGCTGGCAGGAGCCTCAACCCAGGTGCAGTGTGCTGTGGCGCTGGAGACCAAAGAGGTGAGCAAGGTGATCAGAAATCCAAGGTGCAGGAGTTTTTGCTTCATGGGTGCGTCCTTTGTAGAAGAGGGTTGTTATGGGGATGGGGTTCTGGCGGGCACGCGAGCATGCCCCAGGCCCCAGTGGGCGAGCAGGTAGAGCGCGCTGATCAGAAAAGGCAACCAGAAGGTGACCAGCCGCAGGATGATGGCAAATGCCATGGACTGGTGCATGGCAATTTCCAGGGGTAGCAGCAGGAAGACGACCGTGGCCTCAAAAGTTCCCAGTCCGCCTGGAGTCAGGGGGATCATGGCCACCATATAGGCCAGGAAGGTGACCGTGGCAATGTTGATCAGATCTGCTTCCAGGCCCATGGACAGCGCAATGATGGCGGCTTTGGCTGGAAAGAGAAACCACAGGGTAACTGACAGGAGAAAGTGTCTGCCCAGGTTGCCCCTTTTTTTTACCTGTGACAGCGCGTTTTCCAGGGAATGCAGACTCTGGCTGAGGGTGTGTACCCATTTGGCGGGAAACACTTTTTCCAGCCAGACCGCCAGGCCGGCAGGGGCGATGAATACGGCACAGATCAGCAGGAAAACTGGGAGCAGGATCATGCCGCTGGTGGCCACCAGCCAGCCCTGGGGTGTGGAGATGCCATTGGTGAGCAGATAGAGGGAGAGGGAGACGCCTACCAGGAAAAGCAGCGGGCCGATACTGACGACTTTCTGCAGTCCAACCAGTGCCACTGACTGGACAGTGGTCCATCCGAAAGCGCGCTTGAGCAGATAGGCTTTGACGACCTCACCACCGGTTTTCATGGCCGGTGTGACACTTTCAAAGAACGTGCCCGACATGTTGATATGTACCATCTGGTGAAAGCGGCAGCCGCTGTGGATATGGTGACCCAGCAGTTTCCACTGCCAGGATATCATCGTTACTGTCAGCAGCTGCAGGGTAAAGGCAGCGACCAGCCATTCCGGCTTGGCCATCAACAGGCTGGTGAGAAACTCCTGGGAGTCAGCCTGCCAGATAAGCAGTGCGGTGAGCGCTATGCCTGTCGCCAGCAGCATGTATTTCACCGGGAAACTCCTTGCGGTTTTTTGTGAACAGGAGGGTGCCGTCGACTGCGTTCCCCTTGCGGTCGCACTGGGAGGCATATGCGCGGGGGAGACCGCAATAGCAGCTTTTCAGGAGGGCGTTGGGATGGCGCACCAATATACGGGCGCCGCGGGGAGCAACCGTCCATATGTTGCGCAGAATGGCCTCCTGAGGTTCAGCCTGGCGCGCAATATGGATGACCTGGAAGTGTGAGGCGTCGTAGCTGCACCCGTCACCCAGGCAGACCTCCACAGAGTTTTCCATTCCCATGACCCGGACAATCTGCTGCGCCGTGTGCACTGCTGCCGGATCGCAGTCTATGACCACCACATGGGCGCCCGTACAGCGGGCGATCTCTATGGCGGTGCAGGGGAGGGGGCCTCCTCCGATACACAGGACGTTGTCTTCGCTTGAAATAAGCCCGGAGCGCACTTCCTTGCTGACGATGCGATGATAGTACTTCTGCTGCAGTCTGATCAGCCAAGGGCAGAAGACAAGGAGTCGTTCTGTCATTTTGGTAAGGCGCACCATTGCTTTCATGGCTGATTCCGGTTACAGCAGTACCAGCAGCAGCTGGCCGATCTTATTGAGGAGTCCGCCAAAGACAAAGGCTGCCAGGGTGGTCAGGAGAAGGATCAGCAGGCCGATCTTCAGGCTGAACTCTTTAATGATGATTGCCGTTACTGTCAGGCAGGGGAGGTAGAACAGGGCAACGACAGAGCCTACCATCAGCTGGAGTATACTCAGGTCGAGTCCCAGCAGGGGCAGTACCGCCAGTTCGCGGCGGATAATGCCGAGCATCAGTGCCAGGGTCGCTTCGGCCGGCAGACCAAGCCAGCCCACCACGATGGGTGCCATGAAACCTGATACCATGCCGAGGACTCCGGTTTCGGCAATCAGGGCAGCTGCGCCTATACCCAGGATCATGGGGATTTCCGCCTCCAGCAGAAACTGCTTGATGCGAATCCAGATTTTTTTCAGCAACGATTTGCCATCGGGCATGAGCAGGTTGGGGATTTCCATGAGCATGGGGGCTACAGTTCCCGGCAGCATTCTGGTCATGAGGCTGCCCACGAGAAACATGGCTCCGAAGGAGATGGCATAAACGCCCAGCAGTGCCGCCATGGAATGGTCACCCAGCAGGACGATGAAGGCTCCGGTCTGGGCGGTACAGGGGACGGCCAGGGCGACGAGTCCGGTGATCATCAGGCGCTCTTTGTTGCTGGTAGCAGCCTTGGTGCCGATAATGGCGGGCACGGCACAGCCGTACCCCATGAACATGGGGACTATGCTGCCGCCCTGCAGGCCCATGGCGCGCATGACGTTATCCAGCAGGACACCCAGGCGTGGCAGGTAACCACTGTCCTCCAGGAAGGAGAGCACGATGTAAAAGAGGGCCACGTAGGGCAGGATCAGGGCGATAGGCCATTCGATACCCTTAATGAGCATGCCGTATTCACCAACGAGCACATTGCGCAGGATGCCCTCCGAGACCACGCTGGAGACGGCGGAGGTAATGGCGGGTGCCACGTAGTTGTTGAACAGAGGCAGCAGGATTACGGCCCGCAGAGCTTTTCCACCGCCTACCACGAGGCCCAGGGCAATGATCAGGACGATCAGGGCGATGGGGAGTCCGGGCAGGGGGCGAATCGTCATCTCTTCAAAGCGATCCCACAGGGTCATGGGGCGGGATTCGTTACGCTGGGCTATCCGGGCGATGCGGGATGCTTCGTCCCAGAAGTTCTGAAAGCTCTCAGGCAGGGTCACTGCTTTGATGGCCTGCCCTTGGGCAGCCTGCAGGGTCGTGTCCAGGAGAGTCTTCAGGCCTTCGCCCTTGACGGCCGAAGTGGCGATAACGGGAGCGCCCAGCTCTTTGGCCAGGGCGTCTGTGTCTATGGTGATTCCCTTGCGGCGAGCCACATCGCTGAGGTTCAGGGCGTACACCACGGGCAGCCCGGTCTGCCGTATCTGCAGGGCCAGGGGCAGATTGCGCTCCAGGTTGGTGGCATCGAGGACGCAGAGCACCACATGGGCTCCTTCTGCGAGGAGTTTGGTGGCAACTTCTTCAGCGGGAGATGTGGCTTCCAGGGAGTAAGTGCCGGGAACATCCGTGAGCAGTGCCTTTTTGCCGTGGTACTGGACGATGCCATGGGTGTAATTGACGGTGGTGCCAGCGTAGTTGGCGGTACGCACGTTCATGCCGGTCAGCCGAGAGAAGATAACACTTTTCCCCACATTGGGATTTCCCATGAGCAGGATTTTCAGGGCCTCTTCGCCGGGAGCCAGGGAAATGGGCTTCGGGTTGCCGTGGCAGTCCACTTAACCTACCTCCCGGATACTGATCTGCTCAGCTATGGACTTGGATATGGCTAGACAGCGGTCACCGAGCTTAATGGTGACCGGACCGCCAAAGGGCTGGCGGGAGACGATGGAGAGTTCAACACCTGAGCGGATTCCGAGGGACTGAAGGAGTTTTTCGTCGGGGATACTTTCAAGGATGCAGCGTTTCTTTCTGGAAGCGGTGTACAGAGTGCAGGATTTCATATGTTTCTCCTGGATGACATTATTCATTAAGGGAAGAGTTCTTAGTTGATCTGAACATTTTGCATAAAATACTCTCGACTGCAAGAGTTAAGTTTCACTAATTCCGATAGTGGTTCCTGTTATTGATACAAGTGCTTCAGAGGCGGTTCTCTTCCCCGGCAGGGAATTCTCTCACCTCTTTGGACGGTTTGACTGGCTGATAGAGCTGGTGGTGCCAGATGGAGCTGGCAATCAGGGCGATACCGGCACCTGTGTGCAGGCGTTTGGCCATTTTTCCTTTCATAAACAATGCGGTGATAACCGTCAGGCCGAGGCTTGCGGTCATGGCAAGTTTGGCCAGCTCACGCTGGGAATGTTTCGGAGGCTTCTTCATAGGGTTCACCTGTGGATGGTGCTTTGATGCTGTTTCTGGGGCTCTGCATGGCATTGCGGCCACCCAGGGCGGCATTCAGCAGGATGCCGATAGTGGTTCCGTTATGGAGCACTGCCGTTGCCATGGGCGAGATGCGCCCCATGGCGGCCAGCAGCATGATGGCGCTGTTGAGTCCAATGGTGAGGCGGTAGTTGGTGGTGACTCTTCTGAGCGTGGAGGCTGCCAGGGCGCGGATATCGCTGACCAGCAGAATGTCGTCGTGCAGTAGGGCGATGTCTGCGCTGATGCGGGCGATATCGGCCCCTTTCTGCATGGCGATTCCCACATCGGCCAGTGACAGGGCCGGGGCGTCGTTGATGCCATCTCCGACAAAGGCGCAACGGAGTCCACGATCTTTGTAACTCTGCACGATGGTGGCCTTTTGTTCGGGGTGCAGTTCATAGTGGCACTCGTCAAAGCCCAGTTCACTGGCTATCTCCAGAGCCTTTTCCCGGCGATCCCCTGTCAGCAGAACCATATACTGCACTCCCAGGGCGCGCAGATTGGCCATCAGGCGGGGGCTTTCCGGGCGCAGTTCATCCTTGAGGCAGATGATTCCCAGCAGTTTGCCGTCATAACCGATATAGAGGGGCGTTATGCTTTCGCCATAGTGGCACTGGATTCCGGTAGTGCTGTCGGGGAAGCGAATGCCTTCATCGTCTTCGAGGAAATGGCGGCTGCCGATGACGACTTTTTTGCCATCAACATAGGCCATGACTCCATGGGCTACGATAAATTCCACTTCGCTGTGGTGGAAGTGCTTGCGGCTGGAGGAGTTCTGCTGGGCGGCCTTGACCACTGCCTGGGCGATGGGGTGGAAGTAGTGCTCCTCTATGGAGGCTGCCAGATTGAGGACTTCCTCACTGCTCCAGCGGCTGTCCAGGGAGACGGTGTGCAGTACTTCCAGGTCGCCGGAGGTCAGGGTGCCAGTCTTGTCAAAAATAAAAACCTCCGCCTGGGCCAGGCTTTCCAGGGCGCTGGCACTCTTCACCAACACCTGGTGGGCGCCGGCGCGGTACATGGAAGACTTGAATGCCACAGGAGTTGCCAGCTTCAGGGCGCAGGAGTAATCGGCCTGCAGAACGGCGGCCACTTTTGCCAGGTTGCGGCTGAGGACATAACTTGCCGAGGCCAGGCCAATGGAGAAGGGGACCAGGCGATCAGCCAGCCGGATGGCGTTAAGCTGCGCCTGGGACTTTGACTGCAGGGAGTTTTCCACGTAACGGGCGATGCGGAAGGAGACCCGCTCCTGCCCAACCTGTTCGGCGTAGACATGAACCCGGCCTTCCTCCACGATGGTTCCAGAAATCACGCGGTCTCCCCGCGCCTTGGCCACCGGCAGGGCTTCGCCGGTCAGGGAGACCTCGTTGATGGAGGCCTGTCCCTCCATAACGGTGCCGTCCACTGCCACAGTTTCCCCGGCCTGGGCGATGACAATGGTGCCCTTGGTAACCTGGGTAGCATTGACGAGGATGTCTTCGCCGTTGCGGTGAATCCAGACTTCTTCGGCTTCAGGTTGAACCAGGGAGAGCAGCAGTTCATCGGACTGGCGGTCGATGCGGTGGCCGATGTATTCCGCCAGGGAGATCAACAGGTTGGTCACATGGGCAGCCGTGTAGTCGCGACGACCGACAGAAATGGCGATGGCCGTGGCCTCCATGGCTTCCGAGGTCATCTTGCCCTTGAGCAGGTGTCGCCCTCCCTGCAGAAGCGCTGCACTGCAGGCCATCAGGGTGAAGGCCGCCCGCAGGGGAGGGGGGAGCAGCGGAGTCAGGGCAAAGGCGACAAGGCCTTTGAGGACGCTGTGCACCTGCTCGGAACTTTGCAGATGAGCGGCAGTGTCCAAAGCGGCGAACGTATCGGAGCGGATCTCCCTCAGGAGGGTGAGAATATCCGGTACCTGGTGAACCTGGGGATCGAAGACGATGCGGATGGTGCGGTTGACCCGACCGAGCTCAACGCGGTTCACCCCGGCTTTCAGCTCCAGCAGGCGCTTCAGGGAGTGCTTGTCGAAGGCAACCTGCTCTCGGTAGCGCAGGCGAACCCGTTGTCGTGTCTGGTGGATGATTTCCAGGGAGTGAAACAGTGGCATCAGTCCTCTTGCGCCATCCTCTCCTCTTGAGCTTCAGCCCGTGCGTCTTCGACTTTTTCCTTGAGTTCCTCGACGCTGGAGGCAACCTGGGTGAAGAGGGCGACGCCTGCTTTGATTATGGTCTGTTGCGCTTTTTCGTTCGTCAGCAGAAAAGTGGCTGCTGCGCCGATCAGCAGACCCTTGATGAAGCGGTCGCTCTGGCTTCCGCCGAAAAGGGCTGAGCGGGCACCACCCATAAAGCCGCCGGCTTGAGCGGAGTGATGCTGCAGGTAAGGGTTGTGCATGGTGGAGTTTCCGGGGTTGTAGCCGTAGGCTGAAGAATATTCCTGTTTATGGTCGGACATGGTGCTCTCCTGATGATATGGATTTAGGGGGTGACTTGGCGTTCGATGCGGATGGTGAGCGCAGGAGTCCCATGAGTGAAGCTCCGGTCAGCACCACGGCTACGCCCGCCATGGGTTCACGGGATGCAAAGCAGTTGTAGGCGAGGGCGCCGCTGCCAAGGGCTATGCCTCCCTGGAGTCCGTGGAGCAGGGCGTGCTCAGGGAGGCTTTTGTCGCGGGTTGGGTCATGGCGGGCAATTCCCAGGAGGCCATGGCTGATGACACCGGCCCAGAAGACAGCAGCGGGGTTAAATGGTCTATTCATCGGCAGCGGGTTTCCGGGTACGGCGGCTGCGCTTGGCTGGAGGCTGCTCCTCTGTGGTGGCGGGCAGTTCCGAGGCGGCAGAGGCGTCCGCAGCACTTTTGCTCTCCTGGTGCTCATCGTCCGGGGTCTGCATCTTTTCGCGAATGCATTCAGCCGTGGCTCTGGCGGCTTTGATTCCCTCATCCACGTTTTCCTTTAACAAAAGCTGTCCACGATCAAGGTACTCTCGTGTACGCCGGTTGTTGAGCAGCAGAACCGCTGCAGCTCCAACGACCGCGCCCAGTACAAAGTGATAGGCCATCGGGTTACTCCTCTTCCTGTTCCTGACGTATCAGGGTCTGTTTCAGCAGCCACAGGGCACCGGCACCCAAAAGGGCTCCGCCCAGCAGTGGTCCATTTCGACGGGTAAACAACTCTGTCAGACGCTGGGGATCGGGAGCGCTGATCAGCTTATGAACTTCTTCTATGAGTGCCCGCGGGTCGGGCGACTGCAGGTGATCGATCCCGCTGCGCAGGGAGGGCAGATTTTCCTCGGCGATGCTTGCCTGAATGCGAAAGAAAGTGTCACGGACAATCGTATCTTCCGTGCAGGGAAGAAGGCAGTCATAGAGGTGCATCGTCCAGGACTCAGCGACGACAGCACTCTCCACCCACTCCAGCAGGTTTTCCTGTGCGTCCAGTGCCTCCGGGTATGGTGGCGGGGCCTGCGGTGAATGTTGTTCCAGAAGCCACAGCAAAGCGGCTTCCTGTTGCTGGCGACGGTATTGAATGGAGCGCAGAAGCTCGTCCGATCCCCAGCGACGAAGTGCGTTCCCATAAAAAACCAGGAGGAACCGAGTATTCTCCAGGGCTTTTTGCAGGGCCTGTTGCTGCGGGGAGCTTTCGGCGAGCGGATCGGGGCAGAAGCAGAAGACGGGATCTTTCACGATGGTGACACCTCCCTGGTGAAGTACTCCAGCAGAGGGGCTACATTGCCGCTGCGCAGAGCATCGAAGTGTTCAAAAGCCTCAGGGGTACGTTCGTAGGTGATAGTGGCCGAGCCGGCCAGTGGGTTGAGTTTTACCTGAAGCACGCCGCGCAGCGCCTCTATCTGGGTCTGCGTGCTGGCGGGGTCGCTGGTCAGCCATTGTGGAGCGCGTCCTTTGATTTTCAGGCGGATGCGTCCCGGTATATGGTGGGCAACCTGAACCCTTTCAAAAAGGGTCAGCAGTTCTTCGCGTCGGGTTTCCGAGAGGAGAGACATGAATTCACCTGTGGTGCCATTATCGTGCTCAATGCCCCTTGCCATTTTTGTGCTGGGGGAGAGACTTATAAGGGTGTATCTCTGAGAGAGTAATTGCACGAAGTTAGTCTTGTCAAGCTCTATTCATGCGCGTGTAGATTTAAAGCTCGTCCTTGAGGTTGCCCGTTGTGGTGGATGGCTGGGGTATCCAGAGAAGAAGACGTGCTCCGGTGCCAGGGATATTTTCGGCCCGCAGGGTCCCCTGGAGCTTCTCTTCCACGATGCGCCTGGCAAGGTGCAGCCCGATACCCATGCCCCGCTCCTTCGTGGAAGTGAATGGTTCGAACAGGCGCGATGGCAGCAGGTCGGGGTCGATGCCTCCGCCATTGTCGCGAAACTCAATGGAGATGAACTGCTGTTGCCCGCTGATGGTGATGTGGATGACGGGGTGCGGGGTGGCCCGTTCGCGGAAGACATCGATGGCGTTGTTCAACAGGATAATCACCACATGGCGAAATTCACCGGCGCTGCCCCGGATATTCATGTTCGGCTCTCCATGGAGGCGAACGTCCACCTGGTGCTGCAGGAGCAGGTTTTTCAGCATTCCCAGGGTGATCTCGATAGCCTGTTGCGGGGCGAAGCACTCTCCCCCTGCACCCGGACTGGTGAAGTCGCGGAAGTCCTCCACGGTCTGGGCCATAAAGCGCAGGTACTCCATAATCTGGGAAACATTGCCACGAATGCAGGTTGCCGGAGTCGATTCCTCTTCGCAGATACAGGCCAGATGCTGCGCTGATACCCAGAGGGCGTTCAGGGGCTGCAGCCACTGGTGTGCGATGGCGCTGACCATCATGCCGACGCTGGCCAGTCTGGCCTGCTCGTCCAGGGTGGAGCGGAGTCTTTGATTTTCTGCCTGTAGTGCTGCCAGCTGTTTTTCCAGGTCCGTTGCGTGGTTCATGGTTGTGACACCTCCTTGTGACATGGGGAATGACTTATTAGTCCCGATTAACAATCGAGTATATCCGTGGAGTGATTGCCGGTCAACTGCAGAAAAGTGAAGGAATGCACAGGGTGATAGTGGCGAAAATGATCATTAGGGGCGACTAAATATATTCTTGACGTCAATCGACGTTATGGTATGTTGAATGTTCATTTCTGGACATGCGGCACCAGATGCACCGAAATTCCTTGTGGAGAAGCGTATGTTCCCTCATCAGGAAACTTCCCCCTGCCGGTGTGGCCGCGCAGCAGACGCAGCGCTCCCTGAGGTTCGCTGTAAACGCTGCAAACGACTGCTCTTTAAGGGGTATGTCGTGGAAGTTGAAATGAAGTGCCCCAAGTGCGGGGCCATACAGCGTTTTGACTACGCCTATCAGTGCAGGGAGCGTCACCCGGATCCGAGTTGACTATCGTTGCTGACCTGAGTGCTGCAAGCACCTCTTTCCCGAGGATTGTAAATCCCGAACCACTACCACGCGTCATCTGTTCAGCCTGTGCTGAGCCGGTGCTTCAGGGTCTGGATTATGCAACCACCTTCTCACGCGTCACCCATGTCGGGTGTATCACCAGTATCAGCTGTTATTGAACGTTTTTATGCGCGCACCGATGGCGACCCCCTTGCTGGCGCTTTTCAGAAAAAGGCTGCCGTGCACGCCGGCATGCAGATGCCCAACCTGGATGTCACAAAGTTTCAGGAGGTATTCCGCGCGCTCATGGCCCGACCCCGTTCCGGCAAAAGTGCAGCGTACATCAGTATTCCCTTCTGCAAGACCCGTTGCCTCTATTGCGGTTTTTTCAACCGCTTTCACCGGGATGACCTGGAAGCCGCCTATGTGGATGCCCTTATTGGCGAACTGAAGCAGAGCTCCAGTGATCCGGCCGTGACCTCCGGTCCTGTCCATGCCCTCTATCTGGGGGGAGGGACGCCCAACGCCCTGAGTGCAGAGAACCTCAGGCGGGTGCTGGATGCGGCCACCTGTTACCTGCCCCTGGCCAATGACTGTGAAATCACGGTGGAGGGGAGAATACACGGTTTCGGTCAAGACAAAATTGACGCCTGCCTTGAGGGGGGTGCCAACCGTTTCTCCATCGGAGTGCAGAGCTTTGACACCAATGTGCGGCGCAGCATGGCTCGCATTGATGATCGGGAATCCGTTCTGCAGGCACTGGAACGCCTCATGGCCACCGATCAGGCGGCAGTGGTGATCGACCTGGTATACGGGTTTCCGGGGCAGACCATGGAAATATGGGAGGAGGACGTGCGCACTGCCGCTTCTCTGGCTCTTGATGGTGCCGACCTGTACCAGCTGAACGTATTGCCCCACAGTGAGCTGGCCAAGCGTATGGCTCAGGGTGCCATTGAGCCTGCCGCCGACATGACCCGCCAGGCCCGCATGTTTGCACAGGGGCTGGACGTCATGGAAGCCAATCGCTGGAGACGCCTTTCCGTCAGCCACTGGGGTCGCACCACCCGCGAGCGTAATCTCTACAATCAACTGGTCAAAAACAAAGCCCATATCCTGGCCTTCGGCTGTGGCGCCGGCGGCAGTCTGCACGGTCACGGCTATTTTGTCGAACGCGACCTGGAACGCTATCTGGACAGTATCCGGGAGGGCCGCAAGCCGCTGGCCATGGTTACCGCCCGTCCCGATACGGATCGGGAGGTGACGGGAGCGATCACCGGTGGCTTCGATGTGGCCGCCCTGAATCTGCAGCAGCTGGCTGCCCTGCTGGGAACGGAGCTTCTGGAGCGGTGCCTGCCCCTGTTTGAACAGTGGGGCAAGGCGGGCCTGCTTGAGCAAAGTGGGCACTGGGTGGTGCTGACTCGGGCCGGGCAGTTCTGGAATGTGACCATGGCCCAGTACCTGCTGGAATACCTTGCCAGTCTGCGAGAACCGACCATGCCAGCGGCAATGGGGCAGTGAACATGAGCCATGCCCGTTGCATGGAAATTCAAACGAGTGGAGTGTGGATATGAGTATCAAACGAGTCGGTGCCCTGTGTATGGCGGGGTTGATAAGCGCTGCAGCATTGCCGGTTCAGGCACAGGAGGAAACAGGCCAGCGTGGGGTGACGGTGACCGCTACCCGCGCTGAACGGGAGCTGCTGGAGGTTCCCGCGTCGGTAAGCTCGGTGAGTTCCGAGGAGATCCGGCGCGGCGGTGCCGCAGTGGTGGCTGAGGCCCTGCGGGACATTCCCGGCGTGGAGGTGCACGATGGTTCCGTCAGTGGTGCCAAGCGCGTCTTTATCCGCGGCGAGTCGGGAGCGCGGGTTCTGATCCTGATTGATGGCCAGAAAACTTCAGAGCAGAAGGCCATGACCGGTGCGGTGTTTCTGATGGACCCGGCCCTGATTGAGCGCATCGAGATCATCAAGGGCCCGTCATCGGTGCTCTACGGATCTGAAGCCATTGGTGGCGTGGTGAATATTATCACCAAAAAAGGCGGTGAACGCCCGGTGCAGGTTGATGTGGGACTCTCCTATGATTCCTCCACCGAGGGAACCCGCCAGCACCTTTCGGTCTATGGCAAGAGCGGCCGCATGGGGTACCGGGTGGGAGGCGCCTGGTCGGACCACGATGACCGCGACACCCCCGGTGGCACAGCAGATGGAACCGCCTATAAAGAATCCAGCATCTTTGCCTACATCGATTACCAGGGTGACGACTTCATCGTCGGTGGCCGCTATGACACCTACAATGGCGATTATCGCACCTATGTCCCGGAAGGCACCATCTCCGGAACCATGGAGCATTTTGCCCAGGATCTGCCCGAGTGGTCGCGGGAGAAAGTGTCGTTCTTCTATGAAGCGGAGCATCTCAGTGACGCCCTGGTGAAGCTGCGGGCCGACGCCTACGCCCAGAACACCTATAAGGATTTCCGCATGGATATGGATGTCAGGCCCATGCCTGCGGTACAGATTCCCCTGCAGATGCGTAACCGCACGGAAAACGATCAGGACACCTACGGCCTGGCGGTACAGACCGACTGGCTGGTGGCCGATGATCACTATGTGGTTGCCGGGGTGGAGCTCATCCAGGATCGCCTGAAGGCAGACGAGTTCAGGCGCCAACGGGGGCCATGGGCGCCTATGCCCCCGTTCAACGCGCAGCCGCAGGAATTTGTGGAGTCCAGCTACACCAATAAAGCCAAAAGTGACTTCTACGCCCTGTATGTGCAGGACGAGTGGAGCCTCAATCCCGATACCATTCTGACCCTGGGCCTTCGTCAGACCTGGGCTCGCAATGAGTTGACCTCCGCCGAGGAGCCGGGACTGGAAGAGGACTCCAGCCGCGACAGCAAACTGGTGTATTCCATCGGCCTGACCTGGCAGGGACTGGAGGACACGGCTCTGCGGGCCAGCTATTCCCAGGGCTACCGGCTGCCTACCCTGCAGCAGCTCTTTATCGGCACGGTTCACGGCAGTCAGAATCCCACCTACAGCAACCCGGATCTGGAGCCGGAGACCTCCGACAACGTTGAGATCGGCCTGCGCCACTTTGGCCAGAACCTGCTGGTAGACGCCGCCCTCTTTGCCAGCAAGACCGAGGACTACATCACCACAGCGGCTCACCCGACCATAAACAATGCCAACACCTTTGCCAATGTGGACAAGGCCTCCACCCACGGTATGGAGGTTGCGGTAGCCTATCTGGTGGAATCTTTGAACCTGACTCCCTACGGCTCAGCCACCTGGCTGAAGCGCAAGTTCGAGTCGGAAGACCTGAACACCTGGAAAACCGGGAATCCCGAGCTGCAGGGCCGCATCGGCCTGCGCCATGAGCGCGCCATCGCTGCTGGTGTGGACGCCAATCTGGACGCCTATGTGCGGGCAGCAGGCAAGGCGGAGCGGGAAAACTCCGATGGTACCATCGACACTGATGATTCCTGGCAGACCCTGAATCTGACCATGGGATTCACCTTCGGCAGTCGGCAGCAGTATGAGCTGAATCTCAACCTCAACAACCTCACCGATGAGAAGTATACCGTCTCCCAGGAGTCCATTCCCATGGCTGGCCGACACTTCGTCGTCGGTATCAGTGGGGCCTTCTGATGAGCAATGCCCAGGTTCTTACCCTCAATCGCTACTGGCAGGTACCGGATCTGGTGGTGGTGGGGATATTTGCCGCTGTGGTCAAGGTATCCAGTATTCTGGTGGCCTTGATGGGCGGCGGCATGAACCCCCTGACCCTGATCCTCAAAAATGTGATCTTCACGGCTTTGCTGGTGGTGATGCTCTACAAGGTGCGCAAGTTCGGTACCCTGACCCTCTTTCTCGTCATCAGCGCCATTATCTCAGCCCTGATGCTGGGGGGCAGCCTGGTGCTCATTCCCGCCTCCATTCTGGCGGGGCTGATTGCCGAGGGAGTCATCATGGCGCTGGGTGGCTATCGCTTCACCTGGAGCATCATGGTGGGGGTGGCTATCTATGACCTTCTCTCCAAGACCATTGGCCTTGGGTTTTCCTGGCTGATGATGCGGGAGGAGCCCCGCATCATCGCCATGGTCGCCGTTATCGTGGCCATCGGGTACATCGGCTCCATTATCGGTCTCTTTGTGGGCCGCTATTTTGTCAAGGAGTTGCGCCATGCCGGCATTATCCGCCACTGATATCCGCCGCGATGAAACCCCGCTGCACCAGCTGGATGTGCGCACCAAGATGCTGATCAGCCTGGTGGCCGCCATTGTGGTCATCATTCTCAGTAACCCCTGGATTCTGGCTTCCCTGGCTATTGCCAGTGCCATCTACGCCTTTTTGTCACGGCGCTTTGGCGTTATCGCCATTGCCTACGGAGTGTTGGGTCTCATGTGGCTGATGGCCATCGGCTTTCTCCACCTGATGGGCCTGTTCCTGCCGCGCTTTGGTGCGTCAGGGCTTGATAGCCTGCTGGTGCCCTTCCTGCGCTCCGCAGTGCTCATGAACACCTTGCTGGCCATGGCGCTTTCGTCACGGGTGCAGGGCATCATGACGGCGCTGAAGACCCTGCGTCTGCCCTACTGGCTCTATATCCCAGCCACGGTGATGATTCGCTTTATCCCTTCGTTTCTCGAGGATATCAAACAGATATCCGAATCCCTGAAAATCAAAGGATACCGTCTGAACCCCCTCTTTCTGCTGCGCCATCCCCTGATGGGCCTGCGCCTGCTCTTTATTCCCATCCTCTTTCGGGCTCTGCGCACGTCCGATGAACTGGGCATGGCGGCCGAACTCAAAGGAGTGGGCTACAGCAGGGACGTGAGTCGTTACCGCACCAACACCCTCACCTGGCGCGACGCCGTGGCCGGAGCGCTGTTTTTTGCCATGATCACTGCTTCCCTGGTGGCCCATGTACAACTGCCTTCCCGCAGCATCATGGGGATGTAAGGAGTATGTATGATTACCTTTGACGCCGTGAGTTATACCTATCCCTTTCAGAGTACCCCCGCTGTGCGCGACCTCAGCTTCCACGTGGCCCCCGGCGAAGCCGTGCTGGTCACCGGAGCTTCGGGCTCGGGCAAGTCCACCATCATCCGTCTGCTCAATGGCCTGGCGCCCTGGTACTTCCAGGGCGATCTGCAGGGCACAGTGAGTGTCAATGGTCACGACAATCGCCAGCGCTCCATTCACGGGATCAGTCGGGATGTGGGCACCCTGTTCCAGGATCCCGAGCAGCAGTTCTTCGCCCTCAACGTGGAAGACGAAATGGCCTTCGCCCACGAGTGGCGCAATACCCAGCCCAGCCTGATGCAGCGCCATATACAGGTGGCCATGGAGCAGTTTGGCATCACGAGCCTGGCGGGTGCCAGCGTCCATCACCTTTCGGAAGGACAGAAGCAGAAAGTGGCCCTGGCTTCGGTCATGTCCCTGGCTCCCCGGATTCTTATTCTGGATGAGCCCAGTGCCAACCTGGATCCTGAATCGACAGCAGAACTGGCCAAGACCCTGCTGGAACTGAAACAGGCGGGAATGACCCTCCTGATCGTTGATCATCGCCTGTACTGGCTGCGCGAAGTGGTGGACCGGGTGATTGTCATGGAAGGCGGGAGTATCGCCGAAGTGACCGACTACTGCCGCCTGGACGAGCGCGCGCTGCAGTCCCGCTACGGGCTGCGCAGCACCCGGGTTGATGATGTTCGCGCTTCCCTGGGCAGTGTGGCCGATACCGACCCGTTTATAGACGTGCAGGAGCTTCACTTTGCCTATCGCCGTAACCCGCCCCTGTTTCACGGCGAGTCCTTCCGCCTGCCCCGTGGCGAAATCATCGGCCTGCTCGGTCCCAATGGCGTGGGGAAAACCACTTTCGCCCGCCTGCTTACTGGCCTGCAGAAGATGGATCGGGGCAGTATTGCCCTTGGCGGGGAAAAGGTCAGCGCCCGCGAGCTGCTGCGCCGCACCAGCATTGTGCTGCAGAACACCGACCACCAGCTGCATATGAAGACCGTGCGTTCGGAACTGCACTCGGCCGCTGCCAGCTCCCACGCCGGTGTCCGTCCCGCAGAGGTGGAAAAGCTGCTGCGGGAGTATCGGCTGGAGCACCTGGCCGAGCGCCACCCCCAGTCTCTCTCCGGCGGAGAGCGCCAGCGCCTGGTCATCGCCTGCGGACAGATCCGCCAACCCTATATCTTTATCCTGGACGAGCCCACCAGCGGGCTCGACGGGGAAAATATGGCCATTATCGCCGACAACCTGGCCCGTTTTGCCGGGCTGGGGGGGTGTGTCCTGCTCATCAGCCACGACCTGGAGCTGCTGCAGCGGTCCTGCACCTGCAAGCTGGAGCTGGGCGCACCAGCAGAAAAAGACCTCGTGAACGTATCCTGAAAAATCCCATAAGGAGCCATGTCAATGACATCAGTGCCAGAAACCTTACAAGACGAAATACGAGCCATCGTTGAAAAGAACCCCAGCATCATGCTTTCCCAGCTGGCCCGCGAGCATGGCCTGGAAGAAGGCCAGATCATGCCCCTGCTGTCCCCGGACATGGCAGTTGCCGTACCCGCAGACCATTTTATGGATCTGTGGAAGGAAATATCGCAATGGAAACGCATTACCTTTATCGTCGTCAATGAAGGCATGGTGGTGGAGGTGAAGGGCACCCTGCCCCAGGGCAGCAGCGGGCATGGCATGTTTAATCTGCACGAGGCCGACAATCCCCTGGGCGGACATATCTTTATCGGCAAGCTGGGCTCCATCTGGCTGCTGTCCAAGCCCCACTTCGGGGTGGAAAGTCACAGCGTGCACTTCTTCACCCGTGAGAACAAGCCCATGTTTGCCGTCTATGTGGGGCGTGATCCCGAAACCCGTCAACTGCTCGAAGAGGTAAAAAACCACTTCCTCACGCTGAAAGCCAAATATGGAGACCATTCATGAAAGCTCTGGTTGCCTATTCCAGCCGCACTGGCAATACCCGCATGATTGCCGACGCCATTGCTCCGGTTTTGCCCGGTGACGTGGAAACCGTCTCCGTGGAGTGCGCCCCTCAGACCCTTGACCATGATTTTGTCGCCATCGGCTTCTGGGTGGATAAAGGGGTGCCCGATGAACAGGCTCAGGAATTCATGAAGCGTCTCCGGGGAACGGTGGTTGGCCTGTTCGGCACCCTGGGGGCCTGGCCCGACTCCGATCATGCCCGTGAGTGCATGGAGAGTGCCGTGCGCATGATGGAGGAGAATGATAATCGCGTCATCTGCCGCTTCATGTGCCAGGGCAAGGTGGATCCCAAGGTGGTGGAGGCCATGGCCCGCTACGCGCCGGAGCGCCACCCCATGACTCCGGAGCGCAAGGCGCGTCTGGAGGAAGCTGCCAAACACCCCGATGAAACCGATACCATGAATGCCGCCAAGGTCTTTTCTGCGGCCGTGAAAGAGCACTTTGCGCTGGCGGGACGCCCCTGATGGAATTTCTGCTGACCCTGGCGGGCTTCATTGGCCCCATTGGCGTTATCCTGGTGGTACTGGGCGGCATCGCCACCTACCTGTGCCTGCGCAACGGCATCTACCTGCACCTGGTGGGCCGGGATTTCTGCCGCCGCTTTGACAATCTGGGCAATCGCCAGCAGGGCTACATTGACGAGCTGTGCGGCACCACCACGAATCCCCTGACCCAGATTGTGGCCAGTGTGGTGAAAACCCACGCTGAGCACTCCCAGGATCTGCGGGCGGAAGTGGCTTACCTCTTCCACCGCAACTTTGAGCGGGTGAACAAGCACGTGACCTACCTGCGGTTGATTGCGGTGATATCACCGCTGCTGGGGCTCATGGGCACCATGGTGGGCATGGTGCGGGTGTTTCAGGAGATTGCCGCCAGTGCCGTTCCCCAGCAGGATATGCTGGCCGCCGGTATCTGGGAGGCCATTCTGACCACTATCCTGGGGCTGGGCATCGCTGTGCCCACCCTGGTGTTCTACTATGTGCTGAGCCTGAAACTTAAAGGCTTTCGCATTGAAGCCATTGAGCACAGCTACCGGGCAGTGGAGCTGCTGGACGTGCGCTGCCCGGTGGAGCGGGAGGCATCCTGATGCACTGTCCCTTTGATCATGACGACGATCTCATGGATGAGCGCATCGACCTGACCCCGCTGATCGATGCGGTTTTCCTGCTGCTTATCTTCTTTATCATGGCCACCACTTTTCTGCGCCCGGCCCTGGAAGTCAGCCTGCCCGACAGCGAGAGCGCGGCAACCCTGGAGCAGCGCGATTGGCTGGTAATCACCATTGCCAGGGATGGGAACATCTACCATGGCGATGACGTGATATCGCGCTCGGAAGTGGCGGCACTGCTTCAGCATCACCCCGACAAACCTCTGAACTTTTATGTGGATAAACATGCGCCTTTTGAATCTTTCGCCCATGTGGTGGATCAGGCTCAGGCCCAGGGAAGAGTGGACTTTGTGGTCACGACTCTTCCCCATGACCGACGCTGAGTCGTATGAACGCCTCAGCTCCCGTCTGGCCCTGCTGCTGACCGTCCTGCTTGGCATCAGCCTGCTGGCAGCCATGGCTGCCCCTGAGCCTGCGGCGCGTGAGCCGCTGCGCCCACCGGCGCAGCCACTCACCATGGCCTTCGCGTCACCACCTGCGTTGCCGGAGATTCCCAGTCCCCCACCGCCACCGGTCGTCAAGCCCGTGACCCTGCCCGAACCACCGGCAGAAAGAGTTCCGGTGAACCCCGTGCCGGTTCCCGCAGAGCCGATACCGGAAGTTGCGCCTGAACCCGAAACCGTCGTTCAGGAAGCTGAACAGGAGCAGGTTCCGGACGAAGTGATTCCGGAAACTGCCGAAGTGCCACCAGCGGATTTTGAAGCGGTGGCTGAGGCGAATGCCCCCGTCAGCCAGGCTGCGCATGAATCCCACCGGCAGGCAGACCTGCTGGATGAATTGCTGCGCGCCGTGGAGTCGGAGAAGTTCTACCCCCTGCCAGCGCGGCGCATGGGCCTGGAAGGGGAGTTGATGATTACGGTCACTCTCGACGAACAGGGTCGCCTGGTGGAGTTTCTCATCGAAGAGCAGGGCAGCCACCGCCTGCTCAGACGTGCCGCCGAACAAACCCTGGAGCGGGTCGCCCGCTCCTTTGTGGCCGACCTTTCCGGGTCATCACCGGAGTCCCTGCGCTTCCCCCTGCGCTATGTGCTTGAGTGAGAAGCGTGGACTGCCCTGTTTTCCGGTGGGTTCAGCATTTTCCTTCAGGCCGTCACGATTACGATTGGCTGGCGGCCATTGCAGGACTCAGGGCTGAGCGCATGGCGGTGGCGGCGCTGACCATGTTATGAATGCTGGCGCGAACCTCTGGCCAGGTGCGGGTTTTCAGTCCGCAGTCCGGGTTTACCCAGAGGCGTTCTGCGGGAAGGATCTGCAGCGCGCGGCAGAGGAGACTGGATATCTCTTCCACCGATGGAATGCGTGGACTGTGGATGTCCCAGATACCGGGGCCGATGTCATTGGGATAGCGGACATTCTGGAAGGCCTGAAGGAGCTCCATGTGGCTGCGGCTCGCTTCAATGCTTATGACATCGGCATCCATGAAAGCTAGCCATTCCACAATGTGATTGAAATCGCTGTAGCACATATGGGTGTGAATCTGCGTGTGCTTCCGGACCCCTGAGGTGGTCAGTCGAAAGGCATCAACAGCCCAGGAAAGAGAGTCGCGCCACTGTTCCCGTCGCAGGGGAAGTCCTTCGCGCAAAGCGGCTTCATCAACCTGGATGATTCCTATACCAGCCTCTTCCAGATCAAGCACTTCAGCGCGCATGGCAAGAGCCAGTTGCAGACACGTCTCGCGGCGTGGTTGATCGTCGCGTACAAAACTCCAGTTCAGCAGGGTTACCGGGCCGGTAAGCATACCTTTGACCGGTTTTCCTGTCAGGGATTGAGCATACTGGGTCCATTGTACGCTGATGGGATGCGGTCGCTCCACGTCGCCGTAGAGAACCGGTGGTTTGACGCAGCGGCTGCCATAGCTCTGTACCCAGCCGTGGCGGGTAAAACAGAAACCCTCCAGGTGCTCGGCAAAGTACTCCACCATGTCGGTACGTTCGAATTCTCCATGCACAAAAACATCAAGGCCGGACTCTTCCTGGAAGTCAATGACCTGACAGATGTATTCCTTGATCGTCTGTTGATACTCTTCCGCGGTTATGTGCCCCTGGCGGAAGCGATGACGGACTGCCCGGATTTCCGGTGTCTGCGGGAAAGATCCTATGGTCGTAGTCGGCAGCAGGGGTAGGTTGAAACGTTCACTCTGGGCGATGCGCCGCTGATCAGAGGTCTCCTGACGCACAGAGATTTCGGGGGTGAGGGCTTCCATCTGGTGTCGTACGGATTGACGCCTGACGCGTTTGCTGCCTGCCCGTGCCGCCAACGCCTGGCGATTCTCCTCGAAGGGTGCCGCGACTGGTTCGCCGGCAAGGGCGGAGCGCAGCAGATTCAGTTCGCCGCACTTCTGGCGGGCAAAGGCAAGCCAGTTGAAAATTTCCGGATCCAGCTCATGCTCCAGTTCAAGGTCAACGGGAACATGGAGTAAAGAGCAGGAGGTTCCCAGCATGACCTGCTCTTCGCCAATCCACTGTGACGCGTATTCGGCCACCTCGCGTGCCTGGTCAAGATCGGTGCGCCACACATTGCGGCCGTCCACCAGCCCCAGAGAGAGATACCTGGATGTTGGCCACTGGCTCAGGAGGGCGGGCAGCTGATCCGGCGCGCTTACCAGGTCGACATGCAGGCCAGTGACAGGCAGATCCAGAGCCAGTTCCAGGTTTTCTTCCAGGCCGCCAAAATAGGTGGCTACCAGTATCCGCGCCGGGTTTGCCGCGTTTTGCAGGCGCTTGTATACGGCCGTGAATTCAGCACGGGCCGCCCTGGGGAGATCACTGGCCAGGATGGGCTCATCCAGTTGAATCCACTGGCAGCAAGTGGCAAGTCGGGTGAGAATAGCCTCGTACACTGAGACGAGGGCATCCAGATGCTGCCAGCGGTCAAAACCTTCCACCGTCTCCTTGCCCAGGGCCAGAAATGTGAAGGGGCCGGGGAGTACGGGCTTGGCGGGAAAACCTGCCTGGATCGCCTCTTCAAGGTGATCAAAAAGATCACTGCTGGAGAGCCGGAACTGCTGCTTTGGAAAGAACTCCGGCACAATATAGTGATAATTGGTATTGAACCATTTCGTCATTTCCATGGCTGGAGCACTCGCATTGCCCCTCACTCCACGTGCCATAAAGAAGCGCGTGTCCAGGTCTGCCTGTTCACCTTCCCGGCGGAAGCGTTCAGGTACTGCACCCACCATGGCGATCATGTCGAGCATGTGGTCGTAAAAGGAGAAATCTCCTACGGGGACCAGGTCAATACCGGCGCGCCTCTGAAGTTGCCAGTGCAGACGGCGCAGAACGCGGCCATCGGCCTGAAGGCTCTCCAGGGTGGCTGTTCCCTTCCAGTAGGCTTCAAGAATGGTTTTCAGTTCACGGCGTGAACCCATACGGGGAAATCCAAGTGTGTGCGTCAGCATAGTCAGCTCCTTTTCTGGAATTGGTACCCAAAGTAAAGGCACTGACAGCGCTCAGCGTGCATATTCCCGATGACGGACATACACGCAGAAAACGCAAAACCCATCCCCTGCTGGCAGGAAATGGGTGTAAGGAAGAGTTATCGCGAATCTGCAGCGGTGTTCAGCCATGAGCAGAATTCGTGTACCCCTGCTCTACACCCTGGCGCGAGGTGCTGTCAGGCCTGAGAACAGGGCGTCTTCTGGCTTCCGGCTTTTTTCGCTCCATGGCCTTCCCAGATAACTATCCAGTGACCATGCAGCATGTGTCCGGTTACAGCGGCGCGTCCGCGACGGATTTTCACCGTCTTCCGTTTCCTGCTCTCGAATCTGTAATGGGAGGGAGGGTTTTCACCAGTAATACGGGATCTGCCCTCATCTGTCTCTATGGATACCGCACTCTGGCATGGCAGGTCAACCGGTAAAATGCAATTGGAATGGCGTGCCATTCCTGGAGTCACGCTTTGGTGGTTCTGCCTTCTACGGGCATGGACATTCTCGAGGGAGGAAGGTATGGTGAATTTTCTTAGGAAGCATGTTTGCCTGGAGGTGTCATGGGCTCTCTGAGTTTTTCAGGTCGCCGTGTACAAGTGTTGCGTTTTCTGTTGGTGTTCTCAGTGATCCTGGGAGTTTACGCCGAAGTGTCCGCTGGGAGCCACGCTGTGGATATTCACCTGCAGACTGCCACGGGTACGCTGCGCGGTACCCTGCAGTTGCCGGAAGCGGCGGGGAAAACGGCGGCGGTGGCGCTGATTATTGCTGGTTCCGGTCCCACGGATCGCGACGGAAACACCGTGGGGCTGCCGGGGCGAAACAACAGTCTGAAGATGCTGGCTGAGGAGTTGGCGCGTGCGGGCTATGCTTCCGTGCGTTATGACAAGCGGGGCATCGGGGCCAGCAACCAGGCGGCACTGGATGAGTCGCAGCTACGGCTGGACACCTATGTTCAGGATGCCGCCAGCTGGATGGAAATGCTTGTCGCCGATTCGCGTTTTGACTGTGTTGTGGTTATCGGTCACAGCGAGGGAGCCCTGATCGGCATATTGGCAGCTCAGCAGCAGCCACACTGCGCCCGTGTCACCCTTGCCAGCCCGTCAGGAAGTGCCGCAGATCTGCTGCGCCACCAGTTATCCGGGCTTTTGCCGACGGATCTTGAGCGTGCAGCGGCGGCGATTATCCGGTCCCTCGAAATGGGGGAGACGGTGCCGGTTGTGCCGCAGGAACTGGCCCTTCTGTTCCGTGAGAGTGTGCAGCCATACCTGATCTCCTGGTTTCCTTACCAGCCTGCCGAGGAGCTGCAGAAACTGAGTACTCCCGTTGCCATCTTCCATGGGCAGACCGACATGCAGGTGCCGGTCGCTGAGGCTCAGGCGCTTCAGGCGGCGAATCCCGACGCGCGGCTTCATGTGATTCCCGGCATGAATCATATTCTCAAGCTGGTTGAAGACGATCCGCAGGCGCAGCGGATTTCCTATGAAAATCCGGATGTGCCGCTGGCACCGGAACTGGTGCGGCAGCTGGTGAATTTTCTGAATGAAGCCCTCGTGCCAGCAGAGGAGCTGCCATAGGCTCTGCGAACCTGCAGAACCCAGATATCCCATCCGGGAGCCGGTATGGCTGCTGTTGCCAGAATATGCAGAGGAGATAGCCCGCACGTGTCTGCGTGTTCCGTGGTTGATTCCTCCGGCGGCCTGTGTCACTGTACGGTCTTCTGAAGGCAGAGGCAGGAGGTTTCGTGTGCGCGGCGGCAAAAGCGACTCGGGTTTTCACACCATGAAGAATATGGCGGAGCTGCCCGCCGATCTGCTTGACACTTACCTGGAGCGATGTCAACGGCGAACAGCTGACAAAAATGGCATCCTCTTCGGCCCTCACGAGGCTCCCGACTTTATCTACATGGTGTTGCAGGGCAGTGTGCGCATCTTCCTGAGCTGCCCCAACGGCAAGGAATTCACCATATCCGTTTTGCAGCGCGGCGGTGTCTACAGCGGTCATGCGCGGGGGTTCGGCATGGCCATGGCCGCGCAGACCCAGATTGCCCTGGTGCATGTCAGCGATTTTCGCGAAATCATGGAGCAGAACCCGGCCTTTATGCTCAGTGTGGTGGCCATCCTGGGTGATGCCCTGAAAAATACGGTAAATATTATTGAAAACCTGGCATTCCGCGAGGTGGACAAGCGGCTCATGCACTACCTGGCTGAAGCCATTCGCCGCAGTGGAGAGCCGGTGCGCGAAGGTATTCTCCTGGATATGGGTCTGACCCAGGAGCAGATCGCCACGGCCATTGGCAGCACGCGGCAGACGGTCAGTTCCCAGCTGCGACAGCTGGAGAACAAAGGCATTCTGCGAACCCGCAGCCGGAAAATCCTCATCCTTCAGCCCGCGTATTTTCTGGAGAGCACGGCGGATTCCCCCTCCCTGTAGCCGCTTGCAAAAAATCCCCACAAGTGTCGTGCCGGTGACATTTTTCCCTTTGGTGTCTGTGCTAGATGATGCGTAACTCGATTTCTCTTCAAAATCTGGAGGTTACGCCATGAAGAAAGCACGTACCGTCGAAGAAGTGAGTATGGATCCGGCCGTGCAGCAGCTGCTGACCAAAGCGCGCCAGGAAGGTGTGGAAACGGCCTTTGATCGGGCCGATGCCCATACCGCCTGCGGTTTTGGCGCTACAGGCGTTTGCTGTAACCACTGCCTGGAGGGCCCCTGCCGCATTGCGCCCAATGGAAAAGGCCCCCAGCGGGGAATTTGCGGAGCCTCCCTGGATACCATCGTGGCCCGCAATTTTCTGATGAAACTGACCGAAGGCGCGGCTCCCCATGCCGAACATGGCCGTGAAGTTGCCCTGGCTCTGCTGGAAGCCGCAGAGGGCAAGGCGCCCTACGAAATCCGTGATCCCCAGAAGCTGCTGCGCGTTGCCGATGGTTTGGGCATTGAAACCCATGGGCGCGAGGTGAATGAAATTGCCAGGGCGGTTGCCCTGAAGGCGCTGGAGGACTTTCAGCAGCAGACAGGTGTCCTCAACTGGCTGCGGTATCGTGGACAGAAGAAGTCTGTTGCCAAGTGGGAGGAACTTGGGCTGCTGCCCGTCAACGCGCACCTGGAAATCGCCCAGTCTGTGACCAGGACGGCCATGGGCTGTGACGCCGACCCGCTGAACCTGTTGCTGGGTGGCCTGCGCATGGGACTGGTGGATGGGTATTCCGGTCTGCACATGTCCACGGATCTGCAGGATATCCTGTTCGGCACCCCTACGGCAGTCAAGGCGGAGTACAATATGGGTGTCCTGGACGCGAAGAAGATCAATATCGCCGTGCACGGTCACCTGCCCCTGCTGTCGGAAAAGATTGTCACCTGGGCGAAGCAGCTGCGACATGAAGCCCTGGCAGCCGGTTCCGAAGGGATCAATCTGGTTGGGGTCTGCTGCACGGGCAATGAGCTGCTGATGCGCCAGGGTGTCCCCGTCGCCACCAGCTTTTCCAGCCAGGAGCTGGTGATTGTCTCTGGCGTGCTGGAGGCCATGGTGGTGGATGTGCAGTGCATCATGCCCGGTATTCAGCAGGTGGCGGAGTGCTATCACACGGAAATCATCACCACCCTGCCCTATGTGAAAATCCCCGGTGCCAACCACGTGGACTTCCATCCCGACAATGCCGATGAAGCGGCTCAGGCCATTGTGCGTCGCGCCATCGCCAACTATGGCAAACGCAATCCCGATAAGGTTGCCATTCCCACCGTGAAAACCGAAGCCTACGCCGGATTTTCCGTTGAGCAAATCGTCGGTGCCCTGAGTGCCCTCAATGAACAGAACCCGCTGGCCCCACTGCTGGATGCCATCGTCTCTGGCCAGATTCGCGGCGTGGCGGCTATTGTCGGCTGCACCAATCCCCGCGAGCAGCAGAACGTGGGCAATGTGGCCGTGGCCCGCGAGCTGCTGAAACACAATGTACTGGTAGTGGCTACCGGCTGCTCTGCCCACTCCCTGGCCAAACACGACCTGATGAATGAAAAGGGCCTGGAGTACTGTGGCGAAGGCCTGCGTGCTGTGCTGAAAGCGGTTGGCAATGCCGTTGGCATGGAGAGTCTGCCGCCCACCCTGCACATGGGCAGCTGTGTGGACAACTCCCGTCCCGCCGATTTGCTGACGACCATCGCCGATACCCTGGACGTCCACATCGGACAACTGCCCGTGGTGGGAACCTGTCCCGAAACCCACAGCCCCAAGGCCCTCTCCATCGGAACCTATTTCCTGGCTCACGGCGTGGATGTCCATGTGGGCGTCTCCCCCCAGGTCAAAGGATCGGAGTGGGTGACCCAAACCCTGACCGGTGACCGGACAGACGAAGAGCTCAATCTGGATAAACTGTTCGGTGGCAAACTGATCTACGAAACCGATCCCTTTCTGGCAGCCCAGAAAATGCTTGATCGCATCGACCTCAAGCGTCGCGCCCTGGGGCTGTCCGTCGCCAGTGACGCCCCGCAATCAGAAGATACCGTGGAGCACCTATGAAAAGCGGATTGAAACTTGCCATCTCCGGCAAAGGCGGTGTCGGCAAGACCACCATTGCCTCATCCCTGTGCCATATTCTTGCCCGCCAGGGCAAACAGGTCTTCGCCATTGACGCCGACCCCGATGCCAACCTGGGCATGGCCCTGGGGTTTCCCCCACAGGCGCTGCAACAGGTGGTCACCATCGCCCACGATCGTCAGCTTATTCGAGAGCGCACCGGTGCAGAACCCGGCTCTGCCGGCCAGTGGTTTTCGCTGAATCCGTCGGTGGAAGATATTCCCGAGCGCTACGTGGTCAGCCAGGATGGCATTCGGCTGCTGCAGATGGGCGCGGTCTCAGCGGGGGGCAGCGGCTGTGCCTGCCCTGAAAACACCCTGCTGAAAACCCTGCTCAACCACCTGATCGTGGATGAGCAGGACGCGGTGGTCGTCGATATGGAAGCGGGGCTTGAGCACCTGGGTCGGGGTACGGCCCAGAGCGTTGACGCTCTGCTGATTGTGGTGGAACAGGGGCAACGCAGCCTCACCACGGCCAGAACCATTGTGAAACTGGCAGAGGATCTGGGCATACCTCGCGTCTACGGCATTGCCAACAAGCTGGTGGACACGACCCTGGATGTCCTGCAGGGACAATTGGGCAGTGAACTGGAGCTTGTGGGAGCCATTCCCTATACCCCGGCTGCTGTCACCTGCGACTTCCAGGGGCGCCGGGTGGTGGACGCCTGTCCCGCTCTTGTCAGTGAGGTGGAGCAGGTGCTGCACAGAGTCCAGAGTCGCCTCTGATTCGCGTCACAGCCTCTGACTTTTCTTGACACTCCTTCCCCCTTTTGCTATAAGCCTCTGGTTTTGCGCCGGAGGCTTTTTTGAACCGGCAACGATGGTCCTGGGACGATCGGATTTCACACACCACAGGAGGCAGCGAACCGCAATGGACAGTTCCAGTAGCAGTTCCAACCCGCCGTTGCGAAGCTCCATGAGCTTTCGCGACCAGTCGATGAACCTCCCCGGCCACAGCTGCCGCGGTGGTGTGTGCCGTGCACGGGGTATTTCCAACCAGCCCCGAAGGTAAGGGCGTGCGCCGCCTGCAGCGGATTGTTGCCGGGCAACAACCGTGGAGGCGCCCATGCACAAAGAAACGCTCTACCTCACCTTTCTCGAACTCTTCCAGAATCAGTTTTCCCCTGAAGATGAAAAAAGCATTCTCGCGCTTGTGGAAAAGCACCACGCCGCTGACCTTGCCAGCGTGATGGATCAGCTTGAGCCTGACCAGGCTGCCCATGTGCTGCGGTGCATGCAGACCGTGAAGCAGGCGGAAGTCTTCGGCTACCTCAGTGCCAGTGTCCAGCAGACGCTGGTGGATCAGCTGGACATTCACCAGATTACCCGCATCATCAGCGCCATGGATGCCGACGACCGGGCCGACTTCTACAACAACCTGGACAGCGAGCACCAGCAGGCCATTCTCCCCGGCCTGGCCCAGGCGGAACGCGAAGATATCCGCAAACTCTCCTCCTATGCTGAGGGGACGGTCGGCGCCATCATGACCTCCGATTACGCGGCACTTCCCCTGAACCTGACTGCCGCGCAATGTATCGAGCGCCTGCGCCATGAAGCACCAGACAAGGAGACCATCTACCACGCCTTTGTCATTGACGGCGAGCGACGCCTGCTGGGGGTGGTGTCACTGAAGGATCTGATCCTGAGCAAGCCCGGAACCCCGGTGGCCGCGCTCATGAATACGGACGTTATCTCCATCAACGCCCGTGACCCCCAAAGCGAAGCTGCCCGCAAGATCGCCAAGTACGATCTGCTGGCCCTGCCCGTCATTAATGGCGACGACAAGCTGGCCGGGATCGTCACCCACGACGACGCCATGGACGTGGCCGAAGCCGAAGCCACCGAGGATATCCACCGCATGGGGGGTGTTTCCCACAAATCTCCTGGACTCAGCAATGTGAACATGCTGGAGGCCAGCACCTGGCTGATCGTGCAGAAACGCATCCCCTGGCTGCTGGTGCTGGTGTTTATGAACATCTTTTCCGGTGCGGGAATTGCCTATTTTGAGGATACCATCGAGGCCGTGGTGGCCCTGGTCTTCTTCCTGCCGCTGCTCATCGACAGCGGTGGCAACGCGGGCAGCCAGTCCTCCACCCTGATGATCCGCGCCCTGGCCACTGGCCGCGCCCATATGAAAGACTGGTTCCGGCTGCTGGGCAAAGAGGTTGGTGTGGCTCTGGTGCTGGGCGTGGGCATGGCTGTGGCTGTATCAGCAATCGGTATCTTCCGCGCAGGCCCTGAAGTGGCCGCCGTTGTCGCCATGACCATGGTATGTACCGTGCTCTTCGGCTCCCTGGTGGGCATGTCCCTGCCCTTCATTCTGAGCAGACTGAAGATGGACCCCGCCACTGCCAGCGCTCCGCTGATTACCTCCATTGCCGACATCGGGGGCGTATTGATTTACTTCTCCATCGCCACCTGGTTCCTGCGGGACATGATTGTGGCAGCTGGCGGATAGGAGCGCGCCATGATGGTCATGCAAACCGCTGGAAAAGCTGACCGTCGATTACGTCTGGATCCGTCAGTATGTGCTGCGGGTTGGGACGCCCATCTCACCTAAAGGCATCGCACGCTGTTAAAACGACTCCCGAAAGAGCCGTATCATGTCTTCCAGAGCGCTTTGGCACTTGGCACTCAGCCCCTCGCCCATTCCCATGTCAAAGGCGGGAATACGCGCCAGCCAGGCTGGCGGAGGCGCAGCGCCCAGCTGACAGGCCAGGGACAGGATCTCCTGGGGGCTCATATGGTGGCTGAAGGAGCCGGGTGAAGCCGAGGCGGCTGCCAGGGGTTCCAGGCGCGGAGTGGCGGTGTCCAGTGCGGCATCGGCAAAGATGATGGCCTCTGCGCCGGGTGTTGCCACCAGAACGGCCAGCTCGGGGGTGAGCTGGTGGCTGCGCTCAATGCGCAGCTCATGGGCGGGGTAGTGCTCTTCCAGGCGCTGTGCCAGTTCCAGCGCCGCGCCATCGTCGCGGCGCAGCGGATTTCCCCAGGCCACCAGCAGCTTCATCAGCGCTGCACATGCTGCAGGAGCCTGCCCTGGCTGTCCAGCAGCTCCACATCCAGGGGCATGCTGCCTGTGGCGTGGGTGGAACAGGAGAGGCAGGGGTCGTAGGCGCGAATACCGTGCTCAATGCGGTTGAGCAGACCCTCTGTGATCTCCTGGCCCCGCAGCTCCGCCTGGGCGATCTGCAGGACGGTGCGGTTCATGGCCCGGTTGTTCTGCCCCGTGGCGATAATCAGGTTCACATGGGTCAGCAGGCCGTTTTCATCCACCTTGTAGTGGTGGAAGAGGGTGCCGCGGGGGGCTTCGGTGACGCCGATGCCCTCTTCGTGGTTGACACTGGCATGGCTGCGCACGTGCTCCTCGCCGAGGACGGGATTCTCCAGCGCCTGCTGGATGGACTCCAGGGCGTGAAGGATCTCGATCAGGCGGGCCTGGTGGTAGAGAAAGCTCTGCAGAACCGGCCGGCCACCTTTGCCCCACTGGCGGAAACGGCGCAGTTCCCGGTCTGCCAGGGGCGTGCTGGCAAAGTCGGCCACATTCAGCCGTGCCAGGGGCCCCACCCGGTACATGCCCCGATCCTGTTCATAGCCAGCCGGTTTATAGTAGGGAAATTTCAGGTAGGTCCAGACCTCTTCCCCTTCACCGATCAGGGGCAGGAAACGCGCCGGGTCGCACTCCTCAACGTTTTTACCACTGCTGTCAATCAGTCGCAGGTTGCCGTCGTAGTGCTCCAGGGCGCCATTCTCACCCACCATTCCCAGAAACATGCTGTCAAAATTACCATAGGCTGCCGCTTCGCGCCCGTGCCGTTCCAGTACTTTATTGCCAAGTTCCAGAGCGCGGGTGGCAATCAGCAGGGCTTCCGGCAGATCCCGGGCGATGGTGTCCCGTCCGCTGGAGGAGAGAGGCTCGCGTACTCCGCCGGGAATCGCCCAGGCTGGGTGAACACTGCGATCTCCCAGCAGGCGGATAAGCTCCTGCCCGAACTGACGCAGGCGAATGCCGTCGCGGGCCAGGTCGGTATGACTTTCCATCAGACCGAAGATATTGCGCGTGGCTGGATCACTCTCCATTCCCAGCAGCAGGTCGGGGCCACTGAGGTGAAAAAAGCTCAGGGCGTGGCTCTGGACAATCTGGGCCCAGTTCATCAGGCGACGCAGCAGCTTCGCCGCTGGCGGTATGCGCACCCCCAGAATGGCATCCCCCGCCTTGGCCGAAGCCAGGGTGTGGCTGACGGGACAGATGCCGCAGATACGGGCCGTGATGCCGGGCATCTCCTGGAAACTGCGCCCGATGCAGAACTTTTCAAAGCCGCGAAATTCGGTGACATGGAAGCGGGCATCGGCCACTGCCCCGGCATCATCAAGCTGCAGGGTGATCTTGGCGTGACCCTCAATGCGGGTGACGGGTTCAATGGTGATGGTTCTGCGCATGGTGCCTCCGCTCGAATGGGTGACGTGCGGTTAAGGAAAAACGGCTTTTCACAGCCTCCTGAAATGCCTCAAACAAGCAATCTGTTAAAGTCTTTTTTGGCAGAGCTCTTGCGTGGGCTCTGTTGTTGGGTGAAAGAGTAGCATAGCTTACCAAAAAAGAAAAAACACTACTTCTGCAGCAAAGCGGTTTTGCTGAACCGCACTGCCGGTTGCGCAATCATGGTCAGTCCGGTTTCCTGTGCTTTGCGGAGGGTTTCGGCGAATGCGGTTTTGCTGACATGTATGGGCGGTTCCACGAGAAAAAGAAGGCCCTGAGGCTTGAGCAGAGTGCACAGATCGCGCAAAAGCAGCGTCTGGTCTGCGGCTTCGTGAACCATATAGAAGGCCAGAATGAAATCCACAGGTTCGGTGAGCCCTGTGGTTGTTTCGCGGCACTGGTGGAAAACAATGCGGCTTTCCAGGGCAGTTCCCCTGACCTTATGCCGCAGCTTCTCCAGCATGGCAGGCTGAATGTCGCAGGCGATGACCCGGCCGCGATCGCCAACCATGTCTGCCAGGTCAGTGGTAAAAAAACCGGGACCGCAGCCGATGTCAAGGACGGTCATTCCTTCCCGGACATAGGGAGACAGCATCCTGCGGGGATTCTGCAGCAAACGGCGGAAACGGTTATCGAGACTCCCAGCCCGCTGTGCCGGACAGACCCTGGGGGGTGCGCTTTCCATGGAAACTCCTTCTTGCTTTTTTAAATACGGTTTATCAGTGATATGCCCTTGCGGGGGAACAGAAATGCCAGTTGACGCGCGAGCCGGGCCTTCCCGATAGAAATTTCTTCAGTTCCCCTGGTGAGCTCCTTCAGACAGAGGCTGGCGGCTTGCGCTGCATCCATGGCTCGAACCGTTCCGGGCAGCTGCCCCTTGTGGAAAGGGGTATTCACCAGGGGCAGTATAACCTCGTGAACGCGTATTGGTGTAGCGCGCAGTGACCAGCGCAGGCTCTGGGTGTAGGAGTGAAGTGCCGCCTTGGCAGCGCAGTAGAAGGGATATGAGGCTTTGGGGAGGAAAATCAGCCCGGTGGTGATGTTGACGATAGTTGCCGCACCCTGGCTGCGAAAGTGTGGCAGGAAATTTTCACAGAGGAGCACAGGGGCAAGAACATTCAGTTCAAAGTCGGAATACAGCGCGTCTTCGACCCCACACCGCTTTTGCGGATCAATGACCTGTCGCCCGCCAGCGTTGTTGATCAGGACACTTGTCTGGGGGAAGTCGGAAAGAACGCGGTCAACCAGGGTGTTCCGCTGTGCTGCCACGCTCAGGTCAGCCGATATGGTGACAATTTCCGGCAACGCTTTTTTTGCCTGAGCGAGCTTATCCGCGTTGCGACCACAGATGATCACCGTGTTCTCGTCTTTGAGTAAACGGGCGAGCTCAAAGCCGATACCTTCACTGCCACCGGTAAGCAGAATGGTTTTTCCAGAGATTTTCATCGGGAGCCTCCATGGGAGAGTTTGACCCGAAGAATAACGCTGAGGAGATACGGGGACATTATCCCTTGTTAATTTCGGTGTAACCCATGCGTCTGCGGATGCGCGAAAGGCTGACTTCGGTGATGCCGATATAGGAAGCTATGTGATAGTTGGGGATGCGGCTGGCAATATCCGCATATTCCTGCAGGAATTTTTGGTAACGCTCCTGCGCAGAGAGCAGCAGAAAATCCGCTTCCCGACGCTCCTTTTTCAGCGCCAGCTGCTCCAGCAGGTGTCTTACCAGCTCCCCCCATTCCGGGTGCAGACGGCAGAGCTCCTGCAGATCCTGATACTCCAGGAACAGGCACTGGCAGGGCTCAAGCGCCTGAATAAAAAATGGGGATGGTTCACCCGCTACCAGGGAACTGATACAGCTCAGCACCTGCCCTTCTTTGGCAAAAGATTTATTGAACTCCTCTCCTGAGGGTGTCAGATAATAGTAACGCGCAAAGCCCTGCAGGAGAAAACCAACGGTGCAGACGCGCTTCCCGGCCTCGATAACATGCTCACCAGCAGCAAAGCGGCGTGCCGAAAACCGCGCCTCGGCAGCCTTCCAGGCGGACGATGAAAAGCGGATCCGCTGCGCGAGCAGGGAGTGCAGATGTTCAAGCAACTCAGAGACGCTTCCAGCAGGAGTATGCTTCATGTCACCACCACCGTGTTTTCGGGAAATGTCGATTCAGAAGGAGATATGGAATGTTTCCTGTCTCGTGTCAAGGGCCAGGGCCTTCAACCATGCCCCATGAAAGATTTGGGATGGCGCTGTGGTTTTGTAATGTCGCAGATGGAGATTTTCTGTAGTCTCCTAATGGATTGCTACCAGGATTCCGATAGGATACACTGTATCCATCGTGACCATCGTGTTTACAGGAGGATTTGTGAGCCTGCGACAGAAAATTCTGCTCTTGAGCTTCATGGCGATAACCGGCATGTTTCTTACCATTTGGCTGCAATACGGTAACTTTATCATTCAGACCCGCGCTGTGGAGCGGGTCAGCGCGAACGTCCAGACTGTCAGCGCTCTTTCAGGAGCCGTGCACGAACTGCAAAAAGAGCGAGGGCAGGCTGTCACAGGGCAATACCAGAATCTGGATCGCCAATTTCGCCACACAGATGCCGCCCTCGACACCCTGGAGAAGACACCAGTGCCGCTGCCCGGTTTTCGTGAACGACTTGACGCGGTTCGGCACAGCACGCTGCAGCAGTCAGCGGGCTTCGCTGACATACGGCTGGAGTACACACAGCTTCTGCGCCAGCTGCTGGACGCCATGGATACCCTCACCCATGAACCACGCCTGACCATTGCCGCCAGTGACATCGATGCCCATCGTCATCTGATTGAAGCCAAGGAGTATCTTGGTCAGATCCGCGCCACCCTGGGACAGATTCTGGAAAGCGAACAGCCGGAACCCGTTGCGTTGCGCACGCTGTTCAGCCTGAAGGGGCTCTATGATGAGCAGGTGCGACGGCTGAGAGGCAAAGCGTCTGCCGAGCTCTCCCATGCCTTTGAGGACAAGTGCCGTGACCAGGCCAATGAGCGCATGTTTCAGGCTCTGGAGCATATCATGGCCCATGGAGTTGTCCCCACATCCCTGACCACCATGGGCTGGTGGACCACTTCGTCAATGGTTATCAATAACATGAAGTCCCTGGAAGAGCTCTCCCTGGAAATCATCAGACAGCACACCCATGAAGAACTCAGTCAGCTGCAGTCGTCAATGCATGTGGGAATGGCAGTTGTGTCTGTTGCCGCCCTCGCGGTGCTGTTTCTGACGATATCCGCCACCACCAGTCTTTTACGGGCACTGAGTGCCGTCTTGTCCAGTATTGACCGCATTGTGCGTAACCAGGACTTCAGCAGCCGCATACCCACCCGTGGGCCGAATGAAATTACCCATATTGCCACCACCTTCAACACCCTGCTTTCCCTGGCGGAGGCCCTGATACAGGAGAAAGAAACCCTGGCGATTACCGATCCCCTTACGGGCATCTCCAACCGGTTGCAGTTCACTCGGGTGCTGGATGACGAAGCCGCCAGAAAGCGACGCAACTCCACCCCCATGGCGCTGATCATGTTCGACATAGACCACTTTAAGCGAGTCAATGACACCTGGGGTCACAACACCGGGGATGCCGTACTGAAGGAAATTGCCAGGATTGTCAGCGCGGGGATTCGCGCAAGTGACGTCTTTGCCCGCTGGGGTGGCGAAGAATTCGTATTGCTGCTCAGGGATAATGACTGCAAAGCTGCCAGGATCGTTGCGGAAAAACTGCGGCAGCAGATAGAATGGCATCCGTTTCCCATCATAGGGAATCTGACCTGCAGCTTCGGCGTGACCGCGTGGCAGCCCGATGACGATGAAGCCGGGTTTCTGGCCCGTGCCGACAAGGCCCTGTACGCCTCGAAAGCCGCCGGGCGCAACCAGGTCTCCTGTGAAAAACATGGACGCCTGGATTGCAGCAGCGACGGGCTTTGCTGAAGGCTACTCTTGCCGCCCGTGCCCTACAAAAATAAGGTTGTCCGTATCAAACCCGCGAGCCCTTGCCGCCGACAGGAACTTCTCCATCATTTCCTGTTCCACGGTTGGCGTGCGCGACAGGAACCAGAGATACCCGGTGTTGGGACCAGAGATAAAGGCGTACTGGTAGTTCTCGTGATCCAGCTCGAAAATCACATAGGAACCGTAAAAGGGGCCAAAGAAGGAAACCTTCAGGAAACCCTCCGAATCACTGTTCACAAAATAGGCTTTGCCCACAGCTTCTTTCCACTGGTTTTTCGACTCCGAGAACCCGCGATTGAGCACCTGTATACCTCCATCGTCCCGCAGACGGTACTCAGCCGTAACCCCGCTTAAGCCCCGTTCGAACGAATGATCCAGACGCGCGATCTCGTACCAGGTTCCCAGATAGCGCTCCAGCTCAAAATCCGTAACAGGCTGGACAGCTTTCGGCATCCCCAGACACCCTTTGAGCAGAAGAGCACTGAAAAGCAGTAACAGTTTTTTCATATGAGATTCTCCATTCGCGATGCCTACAGGTATTCTCGCTGCCGCATTCAGTGAAGTTCTGCAGAATAACCGGCAGGGTGAATAAGCTGCCGGGTGACTCTTTTACGGGAGGACCTGCTTTATGGCGGCAAACAGGAAGAGTGGATAGGCACGCTTTTCTCCGTTCGCACCCTTTTTGACTATTTCGTGATAGCGCTCAGCGCTGTGAACGCGAAAGCCGCTTTCAGCTGCGATTTCGGACAGCTCCTCAGTATCAAATCCATTGTGACCACTGAATGATGACATGTGCTTGTGGAATGAACCGTCTTCCTTGGCCAGATCGGCAATAATCAGGAAGCCTTCCGGCTCGAGGGCCTGGTAGGCCTCAGTAAAAAATGCTTTCACATCGGCCATGTGATGCAGAACCATCAGCGTGGTGATCGCTGAATGGCGCGAAACCACATCGGTCAGGCTGTCCCCGTGGCAGGTTTCGACATTGGTTATACCCTGTTCGGTGATCTTCTCGCGGGCCACCCGCAGCATTTCCGGCGAGGAATCGACCAGGAGAACGCTGGCGAAGGAATCCTTCAGCTGCAGGCCGAGCAGGCCGGTGCCACTGCCAAAATCCACCAGGCTGTTGCGATTGACGAAGGGGAGTTCCCGGATTCTTTCCGCTGTTACCCTTGCCCGCTCAACTTTTGCGGGGTCATGATCCCATTTGCTGGCGGCAGCGTCAAAGTGACTGCTCATAATGCCCTCCCTGCAGCGCCACTGGCGCATTGTGATGATGAAGCAGGGTAAGGTATCTGGCGACAAATGACCAGTTCCGTTTTCTGTGGCCCGTACCCAAGCAGGAGGTCGAGGTGAAAACCAGGGATGTTGACCGCGAATGAACGCGAATGGAAAGACAGAGTCTCACGCCCGTTCGCAGTGTTCACTCAAGGCGCAAAGCCGCAAGGGGGCAAAGGGAGATTGCCTGTTCAGGGGAAATTTCTATGGGAAAACGCGTAGCGAAACGGCAAGCCACATTTTAATTGAATTGCGACGAAAAAGCGTACTTTCATGAAAGGCGCTGCCAATCGCTGAATATTTCCGAGCAATAAATCCGCACATCGACAGGAGAGCATGCCATGCCGTAGTGACTGCCAGTGAAGCCCGTGCCAATCTGTATCGACTTATTGATGAGGCCACACACTCCCACCGGCCTATAACCATCACCGGGAAAAGGAATAATGCAGGTAATTATTCAGGGTTTCGAATGGGAGAAAGGCAATTTCTCTCGCAGAGCACGCGGAGAACGCAGAGTAAGAGCTTGTCCATAAATAATTATTGACCATTATGATAGTTTGCTATAGAATGATTCAGTGAGAGATCATTCATGGCGGTGATTTATGTCTAAAGTGCAATCATGGGAAGTCTCAGATGCTTTCTGGCAAAGAGTTGAGCCTTTGCTGCCAATCCATCAAAGAGATCTTGACAAGGTCTACAAGCGCAAGCCTGGTGGTGGGCGCAAGCGACTTAACCCCAGGAAGGCGTTTTCCGGCATTGTCTATGTTCTGCGCACCGGTTGTCAGTGGAAAGCGATACCCAAGGAGCAGTTTGGTTGCGCAAGTGCCGTGCACAAGTACTTCATTGAGTGGAGTAAGGCCGGTGTATTCGAAGCTATTTGGCGTCAAGGGCTGGCTGAGTATGACGAGATGGAGGGAATTGCCTGGGAGTGGCAAAGCATAGATGGCGGAATGTACAAAGCACCAATGGCTCTTGAAACCGTAGGGAAGAACCCGACGGATCGGGGAAAAAAACGGGAGCAAGCGTCATGTCCTGGTGGACGGTCGTGGCGTCCCGTTGTCCATCGTCGTAACCGGAGCGAACCGGCATGATGTGAGCCAGCTTGAAGCTGTTCTTGATGGCGTAGTCTTCGAGAAGCCTGCAGAGCAGGAGCAGCATCTTTGCGCAGATTGTGGCTACAAGGGAAAGCAGGCGCTCAGCAGCATTCTTCAGCGCGGATACATACCCCATGTAAAGCAGCGAAAAGAAGAGATCGAGGACAAGAAGCGTGACCCATCAAAGAAGGCGAGGCGCTGGATAGTGGAAGCATCTATTTCCTGGTTCAACCGTTTCAGGAAGATTCATGTGCGCTTTGAGAAGCTTGAGGTCACTCACTACGGGTTGACGTGTCTTGCGGCAGCCATAATCACATACAGGAAAATCGGCGTAATTTATGGATAAGTTCTAAAGCAGCTACAAATTTGTTTCTTCTTCCCTCCGCGCCCTCTGCGCCTCGAGTGAGCGCAGCGAACGGGCGAGAGATATGGTTTTCTCTTGACTACTTTTCTTGGAGGGCTTTGTGGACTTTGGGTGAGACCCTCTTTTTCTGTTATGTTCACCGTGAATAGTTACTAAAGCAATTCTTACTGCCGAAGAAAACAGGAATTCCATTCAGGAAAGCCTGTACCTGCTCTCCATTCCCGGTATGCGGAATCCATCCGCGAAGACATGCAGACCCCGGTGGAAGAGTGCAGCGAGGGATTGGACTGGTGAATTGGAAGGTGGCCTTAAATCCAATTGGGTAGAATTCTTCTACGACGCCCTGTCGGCGCAGAACAACCGTTTGGCTGTGCCACTGCCCCGCACATAGTGCAGCCCCCGCTCCCTGGCCGCATCGCGCAGACAGTGGTAGGCTCCCATGAAGGTGGGGAAACTGCCGCCTTCACCCCGCATCTGCTTGGCAAAGCGCTCACTGTCTATGCCCATGCGCACCAGAATCGGCGGCGCGTCCTCATCCATGGCGCAGGCCTTGTCAGCCCGCACATTGCGCGCCGTCCAATCCACCAGCTCCATATAATCCACAGTGGTAAAGGGTAGCAGAGCGTCATCAGTCCCACTGTCGTTAAAGCCCAGTAAAGGCGGACACTGAGCCGCCGCCTCTTCCCCTAAAACCTCTCCCCAGGCTCGTATGCGCGCCTGGATGGAAGAGAAGTCGGAATGCTCCGGTGAATCCGCAATCCCCGCCCGAATGGCATTCAGATCCACATAGGCCATGCACGTCAGCAGACCGTATTCATCCAGCAGCGCCTGGGTGCGAAATCGCCCCTCCCAGAAACGCCCCTTGCAATTATCCTCTTTGTTGGCCTGCCGGGCAATCCACTCATTGAGACTGCGCATAAACCAGGAAATATCATACAGACGCGGGCGAATATCCCGAATCAAAGCCGCCAGCATCTGCTCCTGCACAGCACTGAGCTTCTGCCCCGCCAGAAACATCTTGATCAGCGGATTGCCGGAAAAGAGCACATTCCAGCGCCCAAGCACCTCATAATCAGACATCGCCTCCACCCGCTCCCGGTCAACCCGCAGCACCAGATGATAGTGGTTGCTCATCAGAGCGTAGGCGCAGATATCAATAGCAAAGACCTCAGTCAGCACCCCTAGCCGATCCAGAATCCACTGCTTGCGGTGGTCGAAACTCTGCCCCGTTACCGAGTCAACACCACACAGAAAGGCCCGCCGCACACAACGACTGACGCAGTGATAGTAGGGCGTGGAATCCAGGGCAATAATCTGACTTCTGGCAATGGTCATGTGGCACCTCCTGCTGGGAGTTTGGTGTTTGAGTGTATCGAATATATGGCGGAATCATCAAGTGCAAAGTGGGTGTCCTTTTGCTTGTCGATAGATCAACTCTGTCTTCAGTATTCCCCAGAAACTCTCAATTGGTGCATTGTCATAGCAATTTCCCCGACGGCTCATGGAAGATTGCATGCCATAACGCTCCAATTGTTGCCTGAACTCATTTGAGCAATATTGGCTGCCACGATCGCTGTGGTGAATGAGCCCCTTGCCGGGACGCTCCAGCTCCACCGCATGCTGCAGTGACTGCATGACAAGGTTCTTGGTCATACGTTCAGACATAGCATACCCCACCAGCTTTTTACTGTAGAGATCCTTGTGACCAGCAAGGTAGAGCCACCCTTCATCTGTTGGAACATAGGTGATGTCGGTAAGCCACGCCTGGTTAGGGGCACTGGCGGTAAACTCCTGATTCAGTATGTTTGGTGCCACTGGCAGCTTGTGGTTCGAGTTGGTGGTTGCCTTGAACTTCTGCTTCTGTTTGCACACTATTCCATGCATCTTGCGTACTTTCCTGATCCGGTAGAGACTGACATGTATTCCATTTGCCATCAGCTCCTGTTGTAGGCGCTCCGGAGAATATGGTATGTGTTGTCAATAACGGACACGAAAACTTTATGCGGTTTTTCTCTCTTTGTAATATTTTTGTTCGAATGCAGCAGGTGAGAGATACCCAAGTCCCCGCTGCATCCTTTGTCTGTTATAGAACACTTCAATGTACTCGGTTATATTACGTATAGCCTCTTGGCGTGTCGCATAGCGCTTGTGATAGATCAACTCTGTCTTCAGTATTCCCCAGAAACTCTCAATTGGTGCATTGTCATAGCAATTTCCCCGACGGCTCATGGAAGATTGCATGCCATAACGCTCCAATTGTTGCCTGAACTCATTTGAGCAATATTGGCTGCCACGATCGCTGTGGTGAATGAGCCCCTTGCCGGGACGCTCCAGCTCCACCGCATGCTGCAGTGACTGCATGACAAGGTTCTTGGTCATACGTTCAGACATAGCATACCCCACCAGCTTTTTACTGTAGAGATCCTTGTGACCAGCAAGGTAGAGCCACCCTTCATCTGTTGGAACATAGGTGATGTCGGTAAGCCACGCCTGGTTAGGGGCACTGGCGGTAAACTCCTGATTCAGTATGTTTGGTGCCACTGGCAGCTTGTGGTTCGAGTTGGTGGTTGCCTTGAACTTCTGCTTCTGTTTGCACACTATTCCATGCATCTTGCGTACTTTCCTGATCCGGTAGAGACTGACATGTATTCCATTTGCCATCAGCTCCTGTTGTAGGCGCTCCGGAGAATATGTCTTCCGGGTTTTCTCGTGAGCCGCTTTGATTTCAACCGTGAGCCGCAGGTTTTCCTTGCGACGCTCTGACACTGGCCGTGTGCGCCATGAATAGTACCCACTGACGGATACATCGAGGACTTCACACAGCAGGCGCAGGTTATACTCAGGCTGAAGTGCTTTGATCATCGCGTACCGGGCTGCGACTCCCTGGCAAAGTACGCGGCGGCCTTTTTTAGGATTTCACACTCCTGGCGCGCACGGTGAAGCTCGCGCTTGAGTCGGGAAAGCTCCTGCTCTACTTCTGTCAGGAGCGGCGATCACTCCCTATTTCTGTAAGCTTGCCCGCCTTGTCCGCACGAAGCCAGCTTTCAAGCGTTGACTTGGGCAAGGAAAGATCTCTAGATACTTCTACGGAAGACTTCCCACTGTCCCTCACAAGACTCACGGCCTCTGCGCGAAATTCCTTGGAGTAACGCGATACCACTCGACGCTTCATAGACACCTCCGGTTTGATAACTCTATCTACCTTTCGTGTCCGATTTATTCAACATACACCAATCCAGCGCCTCGCCTTCTTTGATGGGTCACGCTTCTTGTCCTCGATCTCTTCTTTTCGCTGCTTTACATGGGGTATGTATCCGCGCTGAAGAATGCTGCTGAGCGCCTGCTTTCCCTTGTAGCCACAATCTGCGCAAAGATGCTGCTCCTGCTCTGCAGGCTTCTCGAAGACTACGCCATCAAGAACAGCTTCAAGCTGGCTCACATCATGCCGGTTCGCTCCGGTTACGACGATGGACAACGGGACGCCACGACCGTCCACCAGGACATGACGCTTGCTCCCGTTTTTTTCCCCGATCCGTCGGGTTCTTCCCTACGGTTTCAAGAGCCATTGGTGCTTTGTACATTCCGCCATCTATGCTTTGCCACTCCCAGGCAATTCCCTCCATCTCGTCATACTCAGCCAGCCCTTGACGCCAAATAGCTTCGAATACACCGGCCTTACTCCACTCAATGAAGTACTTGTGCACGGCACTGGCGCAACCAAACTGCTCCTTGGGTATGGCTTTCCACTGGCAACCGGTGCGCAGCACATAGACAATGCCGGAAAACGCCATTCTGGGGTCAAGTCGCTTCCGTCCGCCACCAGGCTTGCGTTTGTAGGTCTTGTCAGGATCTCTTTGCTGGATTGGCAGCAAAGGCTCAACTCTTTGCCAGAAAGCATCTGAGACTTCCCATGATTGCACTTTAGACATAAATCACCGCCATGAATGATCTCTCGCTGAATCATTCTATAGCAAACTATCATAATGGTTAATAATTATTTATGGACAAGCTCTTATTCTGTCAAACCTTGATCTGGCAGAGTCGCCAGATGATATGGATTTACCGGGACTTGCTCTTCACGAGCTGAAAGGCAGTCGCAAAGGTGCCTGGTCTGTCAAGGTGAGTGGGAACTGGAGAGTCACCTTTCGCTTCACCGGAAACAATGCAGAAATTGTAAACTATGAGGATTACCACTGATGAGCATGCATAACCCCGCCCATCCGGGCGCAATACTCAAAGAACTTATTTTGGAACTGGGCATCACCGTGACTGATGCCGCAGCGCATCTTTGTGTCAGCCGTAAGACGCTTTCAAAAATCCTCAATGGACGCGGTGCAATTACTACAGACATGGCCCTGCGCCTGGAGATGGTTTTCGGGAAACCCTCAGCCGATCATTGGCTCAGGCTGCAAAGTGCCTATGACCTGTGGCAGGCGAGAAATAACCGCCAGGCCGTGCACGTTGTACCCTACGAAATGAATCTTGCGTGAACTTACAGTCAGAAGTCCAAAGTGGGTCCGCTGTTGGCATGGAAGGGTAACAGCCGTCTACCACGGATGAACACCGATGGACACGGATAAAAACAGGGAAGATTAAACCGCGAATTGTGGAAGCGCATTCGCCGTTCGTTATTAATCTAAAGGGTTTACAATTTTTACTTGAACGGAAGTAAAGTCCGATACATTGCGTGTCACTAACACCAAATTATGAACTTGTGCTGTTGCCGCAATAATATTATCCGGAACCCTGATCCTTTTCTTACGGCGATTCTCAACGACCTGAGCTGCAATTGTCTCGCTTGTGTCAATGGTGGGAAATGAGCTTATCAGAGATTACACCTGGTGAGCCTCTTCCTTGGAGAATTCATAAGAGAGCACTTCCATGGCGGTTATTCTGGAAATTGCACACTGATGAAAATTCTCCTGGAGAAAGAGCGTCGCAGCAGATTCACCGTTTAGGTGGTAAATGATGATGTTGGAGTCAATCAGATACTTCAAGGCCGGTTGTCCCACTCTGAGCGCAAATTGCTCTGCCACTGTACGGGATCAAGCTTTTTGTTGCGCAGAAGACCAGCTGTATTTTGTAATATCTGCGCTCCATCGATGCATGCACAAGTTGGCTCATCAAAAGGCAGTACAAGAATCTCAATCTTTCGGTTTATATATTCCTTAGGGATGAGAAGTTTGTACTCTTCCGTCTTGGGCTCTAGGATTTGTCTCAGCATAGCGCGCTCCTATAGTGTGTAGGGGCATTAAAAAATGAAATTTCAATAGTATCCTATACCATGCAACCTTTCACGACGCAATCTCTCCGCAGGCCAGTCGCCTGGCCGTGCCATGGCCCGCAAGCGCTGAGAGCATAAGCAGCCGCTGTCTACCACGGATGCATACAATGGACGCCGATTGACGCAGGGAAGATTAAACCGCGAATGAACGCGAATTGCGGACACCGATTAGCGCGAATGGAAAGGCAGAGTCTCACGCCCGTTCGCAGCGCTCACTCAAGGCGCAAAGCCGCAAGGGGGGCAAAGGGAGATTGCCTGTTCAGGGGAAATTTCTATGGAAAAACGCGTAGCCAAACGGCAAGCCACACTTTTATTGAATTGCGACGAAAAAGCGTACTTTCATGAAAGGCGCTGCCAATCGCTGAATATTCCCGAGCAATAAACCCGCACATCGACAGGAGATCATGCCATGCCGGTAGTGAGCGCCAGTGAAGCCCGTGCCAATCTGTATCGGCTTATTGATGAGGTAGCACACTCCCACCAGCCTATAACCATCACCGGGAAAAGGAATAAAGCTGTTCTTGTTGCTGAAGAAGACTGGAATTCCATTCGGGAAAGCCTGTACCTGCTCTCCATTCCCGGTATGCGCGAATCCATCCGCGAAGGCATGCCGACCCCGGTGGAAGAGTGCAGCGAGGAATTGGACTGGTGAATTGGAAGGTGGCCTTAAAACCAATTGGGCGGAGTTCTTTTACGACGCCCTGTCGCCGCAGAACAATCGCCTGGCCGTACCACTGCCCCGCACATAGTGCAACCCCCGCTCCCTGGCCGCATCGCGCAGACAGTGGTAGGCTCCCATGAAGGTGGGGAAACTGCCGCCTTCACCCCGCATCTGCTTGGCAAAGCGCTCACTGTCTATGCCCATGCGCACCAGAATCGGCGGCGCGTCCTCATCCATGGCGCAGGCCTTGTCAGCCCGCACATTGCGCGCCGTCCAGTCCACCAGTTCCATATAATCCACGGTGGTAAAAGGCAGCAGAGCGTCATCAGTGCCACTGTCGTTGAAGCCCAGTAAAGGCGGACACTGAGCCGCTGCCTCTTCCCCCAAAGTCTTTCCCCAGGCCTCTATGCGCGCCTGGATGGAAGAGAAGTCGGAACGCTCCGGTGAATCCGCAATCCCCGCTCGAATGGCATTCAGATCCACATAGGCCATGCACGTCAGCAGACCGTATTCATCCAGCAGCGCCTGGGTGCGAAATCGCCCCTCCCAGAAACGCCCCTTGCAGCCATCTTCCTTGTTGGCCTGCCGGGCAATCCATTCATTGAGACTGCGCATAAACCAGGAAATATCGTACAGACGCGGGCGAATATCCCGAATCAAAGCCGCCAGCATCTGCTCCTGCACCGCACTGAGCTTCTGCCCCGCCAGGAACATCTTGATCAGCGGATTGCCGGAAAAGAGCACATTCCAGCGCCCAAGCACCTCATAATCAGACATCGCCTCCACCCGCTCCCGGTCAACCCGCAGCACCAGATGATAGTGGTTGCTCATCAGAGCGTAGGCGCAGATATCAATAGCAAAGACCTCAGTCAGCACCCCTAGCCGATCCAGAATCCACTGCTTGCGGTGGTCGAAACTCTGCCCCGTTACCGAGTCAACACCACACAGAAAGGCCCTCCGCACACAACGACTGACGCAGTGATAGTAGGGCGTGGAATCCAGGGCAATAATCTGACTTCTGGCAATGGTCATGTGGCACCTCCTGCTGGGAGTTTGGTGGTTTGAGTGTAGCGGATATATGGCGAGATCATCAAGATAAAGTGGGTGTCCTTTAGTTTGTTGCTGTTAATGAGCAATGAAGTTGCAAATCTGCAAGCCTGACACATCTGCCCGCCTCACAACGGCTCGAAAACCTGACTAAGCAACCATGAAATGAAAAAGCTATTTTCTATAACCGGGCCCGTCCAACAAACGGTTCAGATCGTGGCTCGCTTCGCGAGCACAATCTAACCTTATCCGTTTGGCTGTTTGCGCACTCTGCTCAACATTGCAACCAAAGAGGCTCGAAATACTAGGCTGGAAAGGAACCAAATTTAGGAAGAGTTTCCAACTTCTCATCCCAGTTGGCCCTGCTGTCCATGAATATATGCCCCTGGGGTCGGAGTGGCACATCTGTATCAAGGCTCCCAGCGGGCACGAGTAACGTGCCGTTCGTTTGCAGACTTGGCAGCGCTGAACCACAAACCGCACAAAAGCTTCTAACGTGGCGAGTTTCGGGTAAGTTATAAACGGTGACTTGTGATTCTCCAGACAGCCAGCGCAGTTCAGAAGCCCTAGAGAAAAGATTAGCGGCGTTAGATGAGCCCGTGTCTTTCCGACAACGCGAACAATGGCAAAGGAAGAAACCTTCAAAGGGCCCGGTTACCTCGAAGCGAATCGCCCCACATAGACATCCACCCGTATGTTTCACAGCATCACCCACCTGAATTTGTCGGCTCGACCTGAGTCTTGAAGACTCTCTGACTCATCCTTTGCTCGATGACGGCACGAACCACATAACGCCGCAAATCAGCCGCGCGCGCCTTTGGCGCGTCGGCTGGATTTGCCTTGTTAGGAGCAGTTTTCGCAGTATACGTCATAGCCTTCGCCCCACAGTATGTTGAATGATTCCCAATTTAATGCACCATTTGGGCGTAGTAAAATAGAAAAATTCATTTTTTAGTACTACTTATCATTGTTGCTCAGCACATAACGCCTCACATCACCGGCAGCAAAAAGCGGTGTGGCTGGAGCGGAGCGGAAGCCGCGCCGCTTTTTGCTGTCCGAGTGCATGTGATTGTTAGCGCTTTTCATTGCTTTGGAAAATCCGATAAGCAGCATTTACCTGATGGATTTCTTGATTCACATGCACAGTTTTGTTGTTGTGTCTCTTTGATTATGAAGTTCCGGGTATCCGGATTCTCTGCTGCTTCTTTTTGTGTTACACCGTAACAATAACAAATAAGAGAATTTTCATTATTTTCTTTAATCCCGACCTCTGTTCTCATTGATGATTTTTTGATTATTGAATTATCTTGCCCGAAGTACACAACTTCACAATTAGGGTCAGAGCAAAAATAGTACCCTTGTGATGTTTCATTCCATAGCCAGGGGTCTTTGATATGATGCTTTATTGTTGATGAGGACACCAAGCTATATTTTTTTCCATTCACCGGACATTTGTGCTTTTTTGGAAAAGATGTTTGTTTACAGCATGATGAACAGCAATCTGACATGGTTTCTCTCTTTGTTGCGCTAACTACAATTAGGCGTCAAAAGTGACGCTATGCAATTCTCAACTTTTCTTCATTCGTGATGGATAAAAATGTACCCGCCTGGCCAGGGTGCGTCAACGTTATTATTTATTGAAGTTGCCATATCTTCGAGGTTTTCACCCAATATTCGGTGGCCTAACAGGCTGCTGAAAAACCCTCATCTGCTGCGTTGCTCGCCTTCGCGCGTCACTGCAACGTACGGCGAGTACGCTTCATTCCACGCTCTGCGAGCGCCTTGCACCTGAGCATTTTTCAATTGCCTGCGTAGTTTGAGGTATTTCAGCAAGCTGCTAAATGCAAGAGGAAAAACCATGCTTGTTGGATCAGGGAGTATTGGGCACCTCTGCTATTCGCGTCTATTCGAGTTCATTCGCGGTAGAAATCCTCTCCTGTCTTTCACCCAAACACCCTCTGCTCCACCCCTAACTCCACTGGCTTTCCACTCAGCAGTGCCTCCATGGCTTGCCAGATGGCCTGGGGTTCTGGTGGGCAGCCAGGGATAAATCCATCCACTTTTACTACCTGATGGATGGGCAGTACTTTGGGCAGCAGGGCGGGAAGTTCCTTGACGGCTTCGCTGCCATGGGGGGCGGTGCCGGGTCCGGCGTGGTAGACGGCGTTGAGGAGGTCGCTGACGGGGAAGAAGTTGCGCAGGCTGGTGACGTTGCCGGTGATGGCGCAGTCGCCGAGGCTGACGAGGGTGGTGGTGTGCTGGCGCACTTGTTCCAGCAGTTCCAGGTTTTCCACGTTGGTGATGGCACCTTCGGCGATGGTGATGTCCACGCCCTTGGGGAATTCCTTGGTGTCGGCGAGGGGGCTGTAGACGACTTCCACGTGCTGGGCGAGGTCCAGCAGTTTTTCGTGGAGGTCCAGAAAGCTCATGTGGCAGCCGGAGCAGCCACCGAACCAGACGGTGGCGAGGCGCAGTTTTTTGTTCATATCTTTTCCCCCTTCATACGTTTCACTCAAAGTGGTCTTTAACAGGCTGCTGGCGAGAGAAATTTCTTCTTTGTGTCTATCCCCCCTGAGCCCGTCCGGTGAGTGTGAAGCCTGACTGACAAGACCCGCACGGGACACCTGCAGGAGGCAGGTGGTCCGGCAGAGCTGCAGGGAAGCAGCTTCTGCCGGATCTTCAGAGCAGGCGAACAAACGAACCGGATCAACGGGCGTTCGGGGGCGCATTTTTGTGTCCTTTTTGTGCGGTCAAAAAGGACGAATATTCATTGGTGCTTGCTTGTGCGCCACTTTTGGCGATGCAAAAATGGCAATATATTCGGTATTCGAGCAAGCGCGCTGTGACGCGCCATCACGTCACTTTCCTTTCTGCCTGTTCCCCATAATCCTTTCCAGGAACGACTTTTCCTTCTGCATTTCACTGACGGTGGCACCTTTGCGGAAGAGGGCTCCGGTGGGGCAGAGCTGGACGCATTTGCCGCAGTCGGTGCAGGTGGTGCTTTTGCCCCAGGGGCGGTCCAGGTCGGCGACGACGCGGCTGGTGAAGCCTCGTCCGGCGATTTCCCAGGTGCAGGCGCCTTCCACGTCGCGGCAGACGCGCACGCAGCGGGTGCAGAGGATGCAGCGGTTGTGGTCGAGGCCGAATCGGCTGTGGCTGGTGTCCATGGTGAGTTGGGGGAAGAGGTAGTCGAAGCGCACGTGGTCGACGCCGAGCCTGGCGGCGTTGCTTTGCAGTTCGCAGTGTCCGCTGAGTACGCAGACGGCGCAGGCGTGGTTGCGTTCGGCCAGTAGCAGTTCGATGATCATGCGGCGGTATTCGTTGAGGCGGTCGTTATGGGTGGTGATGACCATGCCTTCCTGGGCTTCGGTGGTGCAGGCGGGTTGGGGGCGTCCCCAGCCCTGGATGTCCACGACGCACAGGCGGCAGCCGCCCCACTCTTCCAGCCCTTCGGCGTGGCAGAGGGTGGGCAGGTCGATGTTGTGTTCACGGATGACTTCCAGCAGGCTCTGGCCGCTGCGGGCGCTGAGGAGTTCGTTATTGATGGTGAGGGTGATAACGGACATCAGAGGGCCTCCCCGTTCAGTCGTCCGGCGGCAATGCGCCGCAGGAGTTCGTCGGCCATGTGCAGGTGGGGGACTTCGCTCATGGAGCAGATTCCGGCGGGGCAGTGGCGTTTTTCAATGTGGGCCAGGTATTCGTCGCGGAAGTACTGCAGGGTTCCCAGCACGGGGTTGGGGGCGGTGATGCCCAGGCCGCACAGGGAGGTGTCGCGCACCATGGCGCACAGGTTTTCCAGGTGGTCCATGTCCTCGATGGTGGCGCTGCCGTTGCCGATGTTGGTGAGCAGCCGGTAGAGCTGGGCGGTTCCGGCGCGGCAGGGGGTGCACTTGCCGCAGCTTTCGTCGAGGCTGAATTCCATGAAGAATTTGGCGACGTCTACCATGCAGGTGTTCTGGCCCATGACGATCAGGCCGCCGGAGCCCATGATGGAGCCCAGTTCCTGCAGGCTTTCGTAGTCCATGGGGGTATCCAGGTGTTGGATGGGGATGCAGCCGCCGCTGGGGCCGCCGGTCTGGGCAGCTTTGAAGGTTTTGCCTTCACCCAGGCCGCCGCCGATGTCAAAGACCACTTCGCGCAGGGAGATGCCCATGGGCACTTCGATGAGGCCGGTGTTTTCCACTTCGCCGCACAGGGCGAAGATTTTGGTGCCACGGCTCTTGGGGGTGCCGATGGCGGCGAAGGCTTCCCAGCCGTCGCGGACGATATTGGCGACGCTACCGAAGGTTTCCACGTTGTTGATGAGGGTGGGGCAGCCCCACAGGCCCCGCTGGGCGGGGTAGGGCGGCCTGGGGACGGGCTGGCCGCGTTTGCCGGTGATGGAGGCCATGAGGGCGGTCTCTTCGCCGCACACGAAGGCTCCGGCTCCGATGCGCACTTCCAGGGTGAAGGAGAAGCGGCTGCCCAGCACCTGATTGCCGAGGATTCCCGCTTTCTGGGCGTCCTTGATGGCTTTGCGCAGGCGCTCGGCGGCAACGGGGTATTCGCCGCGCACGTACAGGTAGCCGTGCTGGGCGCCGCTGGCGTAACCGGCGATGGCCATGCCTTCCAGCAGGCGGTGGGGGTCCGATTCCATGAGGGTGCGATCCATGTAGGCACCGGGGTCGCCTTCGTCGCCGTTGGCGACGACGAATTTGCGTTCGCCGGGGGCCTTGCGCACCAGCTGCCATTTGACGCCGGTGGGGTAGCCGCCGCCACCCCGGCCTCGCAGGCCGCTTTTGGTGATGGCGTCGCACACTTCTTCGGGGGTCATCTCGGTGAGGGCCAGGGCCAGGGCGCTGTAGCCTCCGGCGGCGATATAGTCGTCAATATTTTCGGGGTCGATGAGGCCGCTGTTCTCCAGTACCAGCTTGTGCTGCCGCTGGAAAAAGGGCAGGTCGGTGGGCACCTGCTGTTGGGTGGGAAGGGTGCCGGTGCGGGCGTAGTGCTGCACCAGCTCCACAGCAAATTCGCCGGTAACGTGCTCGTACACGGTGTCAGCAGCGCCAGGCTGTTGCACGGTGAGCACGGGTCCGCGACTGCAGGGGCCCATGCAGCCAGTGGCAACGGCTTCAATGGCCATGTCGGCCTGGTGTTCGGCCACGGCACTTTCCAGGGCGCTCTTGATGGCGGCTGCCCCCGAGGAGAGGCAGGGGGTGCTGCAGCAGACGAGGATGCGCAGCTGGCACTGCTGGCGTTTCTGGGCCAGCTCTTCGGCTCGTTCCTGCAGTTCCAGGCGGTTCATGTTGGTTCTCCCCTGCCTGCGGCTATGTGCTGGCGGAGCTTTTCCAGCGTTCCTTCAGGGGTTTCGCGGCCCAGCACTTCGTCATCCAGGGTCAGCATGGGGGCCAGGCTGCAGTTGCCCAGACAGCGGGCCGCGCCCAGGCTCAGCTTGCCGTCGGGGGTGGTTTGTCCGGCGGTGATGCCGTACTCCTTTTCCACGGCGCTGACGATCTCCCCCGCGCCCTTGACATAGCAGGCGGTGCCGGTGCAGACGATGCAGCTGTGTTCGCCACGGGGGCGCAGGGAGAAGAAGTGGTAGAAGGTGGCCACGCCCATGACCTGGCTTTCGGGCAGGTCCAGCTCGCGGGCCACGTGGGTGAGGATCCCCTCGGGCAGGTAGCCGTAGGCCTCCTGGGCGGTATGGAGGACTTCAATCAGGGCGTCGGGCTGGCGGGCATAGCGCTTGAGGGTGCGCTCCACCAGGCGTATACGGGGATCATCGGTGGTGGCTGAACCGGGGGAGGGGGCGGTGTCTGGCATGAGCTCTCCTTCTGCAGAAAGCAGGACGCGTGACGTTGACCATTTTGTAATCGGGTCGCCAAAAGAAATTCATGTGTAACACAATTACCATGGGCGGTGGAAAGGGTCAACGCAGATCGGCGTTTGACTTTTATAGACGACTGGTCTATTTTTCCTGCATGGAAACTATACACGAACCAAAACGCCGGGGCCGCCCCCGCAAAGATGACACCAGCCGTGGGGATGTCCGCCAGGCTCTGATCCGCTCGGGCATGGAGATATTCACCGAGAAGGGATTTGCCACCGCCGGGCTGGACGAAATCCTGAAGCGGGTGGGTGTGCCCAAGGGGTCATTTTACTACTACTTCGCCAGCAAAGAGGAGTTTGGCCTGGCGGTGATTGACGCCTATGCCGCCTTCTTCCTGCACAAGCTGGAGCGCTGGCTGGGCAATGAAAAGCGCTCGCCCCTGCAGCGCATGGCGGACTTCGCCGCCGATGCCATGGCCGGGATGGAGCAGTACGACTTTCGCCGGGGCTGCCTCATCGGCAACCTGGGCCAGGAGGTGGGTTCCCTGCCCGAGCCGTACCGGGCGCGCCTGGAGGAAGTCTTCACCCAGTGGCAGCAGCGGGTCGCCCGCTGCCTGGAGGAAGCGCAGCAGCAGGGAGCCATTGGAGCCGATGCCGACTGTGAGCAGTGGGCGGAGTTTTTCTGGATCGGCTGGGAGGGCGCGGTGCTGCGCGCCCGGCTGGTGCGCAGTGTGCAGCCCATGGAGCAGTTCAGCGGGATGTTTTTGCGGATGGTGTCAGGTGGCTGTTCGTAACAGGGAATTATTCAGCCTGGAATTATGGAAAAGGCAGGCCTCACACAAAGTCCACAAAGCCACCAGGAAAGGCATTGGCTCTCGCCCGTTCGCTGCGCTCACTGGGGACGCTAACACGCGGAGAAATGCCATTGAAATTTTTCTTACTCAGCGTTCTCTGCGCCTCTGCGAGAGATATCTGCTTTTATAAATGTATTTTTTACATTGGAGGAAATCATGCGAGCACTACTTATCGAAAAGGACGACCAGGGATATCGCGCTGCGGTGCAGAATGTGGATGAGGCCAACCTGCCAGCGGGCGATGTGACGGTGGAGGTGGCGTACTCGACCCTGAACTACAAGGACGCCCTGGCGATTACGGGCAAGGGGCCGGTGGTGCGCCAGTTTCCCATGGTGCCGGGGATAGACCTGGCGGGAAGGGTGACCCAGAGCGACAGCCCCGATTTCAAGCCTGGCGATGAGGTGATTCTCAACGGCTTTGGCGTGGGGGAGCTGCACTGGGGCGGCCTGGCGGGTAAGGCGCGAGTGAAGAGCGAGTGGCTGATTCCGCTGCCCAAGGCTTTCAGCGCCCGTCAGGCCATGGTGATTGGCACGGCGGGTTATACGGCCATGCTGTGTGTGATGGCGCTGGAGCAGCATGGAGTGACCCCTGAGCGTGGCGAAGTGCTGGTGACAGGGGCTGCCGGTGGCGTGGGCAGTGTGGCCATCGCCCTGCTGGCAAAGCGCGGCTTCACGGTAGTGGCCTCCAGCGGGCGTTCGGAAGAAGCGGAGTACCTGCGCACCCTGGGGGCGGCGGAAGTTCTCGACCGCTCCATACTGTCGGAGCCCGGCAAGCCTTTGCAGAAGGAGCGCTGGGCGGGCGTGGTGGACGCGGTGGGCAGCCATACCCTGGCCAATGCCTGCGCCAGTACCCGTTACGGCGGCGTGGTCACCGCCTGTGGCCTGGCCCAGGGCATGGATTTTTCCGCCACCGTGGCACCGTTTATCCTGCGCGGCGTGACCCTGGCAGGCATCGACAGCGTCTACTGCCCCCGTGAAAAACGCCTGCAGGCGTGGGATCTGCTGGCCCGTGAACTGGACCCCAAACTGCTGGAACTGGTAGCGCGGGAAATCAGCCTGGAAGAGGCCGTGGCGGTCAGTGGGGAGCTGCTGCAGGGGAAGGTGCGTGGACGAATTGTTGTGGACGTAACCCGCTGACATTCTGCTCGCTCGGTGAGCGCCTGACTTTTGGATAATTTTCTGTAAACGGATGTTTTTCTGAGCTTGTTTTTTGTGATGACAAAAGAGTCCAGCTACTTGTGGAAAGAGTAGCTGGACGCTTTTGCGTTCCCGTATGCGCATCTTGGCTGTGACAGCACACGGGGGAGAGGTAGAGGAAAGTCGTTCCCCCCTGAGCCCGTCCGGTGAGAGCGAAGCCTGGCTGGCAAGACCCGCACGGGACACTCACAGGAAGTGAGTGGTCCGGCAGCACTGCAGGGAGGCAGGGGTCAGGCAACGCAAAGAGGCCCAGGTGCAAGGCGCGGGCAAAGCGAGGAGGGAGGCGTACTCCCTGTACGTCGCAGTGACGAGCGATGACCGGCAACGCAGCAGATGGGCCTCTTTGAGCAGCCTGCTGCCGGATCTCCAGAACAGGCGAGCAAACGATCCGGAAAAACGGGCGTTGGGGGGCGCGTTTTTGCATACTTTTTGCGCGATCAAAAAGTATGATCAATTACTCCTCCGGCACACACAACTCCTTGCGGGCAGCGGCCTTGATGGTCCTGGCGCCAACGATGACGATGACCAGCGCCAGCAGTATCAGCAGGGCGCTTGCCAGTGTTGCGAAAAAGGCACTACTGGTGAGGCTGGCGTAGAGGAAGCTGGAGAGGGACGCTGCGGCCAGGGGGAAGGTGTAGGCCCACCAGGAGAGGAAGAAGGGCAGCCGCACAAAGCGGTCGGTGAAGGTGAGCACCAGCAGGGTCATGAACAGGCCGTGGAAGTAGAGCAGCTGGGCGAAGGCGTCCAGGCTGCCGGTCAGCTTGATGTAGGCGATAAAGCCCACGGCGGGTGGGGCGATCAGGATAAAGAGGGTGGGCAGGAGCTTCGGTGGCAGGCCGTTGTGGAAGATCACCCGGTTGAGGGTGATGCCCAGCAGGGCGACCCAGAAGATGATGCCGACGCTGAAGAAGAACCAGGATATTTCCACGGGGGCATGGCTGACGCCGGCCACGGGCACCAGGATAGTGCCCACCACCGGGATGAACCAGGCGGGGTTGAAGGTCTGCATCTGCAGGCCACGGAAGAACCAGACCCGCAGGGTACGCAGCAGGAAAAACAGGTGCAGCAGGGTTCCGGTGTACCACAGGGCTGCCGAAAGTCCGTGGTGGATCTCCAGATAGCCGATGGACAGCAGCAGCAGGGAGATGGATATGGCGGGGAAGAAGTTCATGCGCACGGGGTGCTGGTACTCCTTGTTGACTTCGGCGGGGTACCTGGCCCATTTGGCCAGGTAGGCGATGCTGAGCACCACAAACCAGGCGCTGACGGCGTACAGGAGTATCTGGGACCAGAAGGGATCACCATGGCGGTGCTCGAAGTGGGCCAGCGCCATGGCCAGGCCGGTCAGGCCCATGACGGAGCCGTAGAGGGGTATGGGTAGATTTTCCAGGCAGAGATTGTTTTCCTGAGCGGACATGGATTCCTCCGGCAATGCAGAATGGGGCAGTGAAATTGAAATCTGCGTGTAAATATGGCGAAATAGCCATGTCAATGCAAGGGGAAAACATGGCCCCTGCTCTTCGTGACAGCAGGGGCGTGGCGGGTAAAGTCGAAAACTACGGGAAGCTCAGGATTGCCCGGGCCTGTTTGCCCTCACGTACGCTAAAAGCCAGTCCCTGGCGATCACCGTTGGCGCGGGTCGCTGTCACATAATAGTCACCGCTTGGCAGATCTGTAATGACCCAGGGTCCGTCAGCTTTTCCCTGAAGCTGCACATCACTATCGGATCGTCTGATAGTAAACGCCATGTTCGCCAGGTAGGGGCCGCTGCGCTGGGAAAAGATGATCAGGGTGTTGCCATCGGGGACATTCAGTCGTTCCTCTTCCCCTACACCTCCGCTCCAGTAGTTCCCATAGGCAACGTTTGCGGCGGTTGCCAGTGTCATCAAAAGGCAGAGAATCCACAATATACGCTGAGGGAAAACCATGACAGACCTCCATGGAAAGGGTTAGCGTTCTGGTTGTTTGTGCTGTTTCTTCGCTCCTGTAAACCCGGGTCGCGGTTGCGGAGTTGTGGGGGCGTTGATGCGTTCAGTTTTCGTCTTTCTCCAAAAAAAGCATAGGCTTCTGGGATATTCTCTCAAGGGTTTTCGGTGATATTCCCCGCAACCTGCATGTGGTTGCGGGTCAGGGGATAGTCATTCTGCAGGCCCTTACTGAAGAGAATCTGGTAGAGGCGGGTCTGGCCCCACTGGAAGGTGGCCTGGCAGTAGTGGAAGTAGATGCGCCACATGCGCACGAAGCTTTCATCGGTCATGGCCTGGATTCTGTCCACCTGTTGCTCAAAGCGGTGAATCCAGTGGCCCAGGGTCAAGGCATAGTGCAGGCGCAGGTTTTCCATGTCCAGGGCCACCAGGTCACGGTTGCCCATGGCTCTGAGTATCTCGTCCAGCAGGGGAATGTAACCGCCGGGAAAGATATAGCGGGATATCCAGGGGTCGCCTCTGTCGTTTTTGCCGATGCCATTGTCCTTGCCGATGGTGTGGAGCAGGCCCAGGCCTCCGGGTTTCAGGAGCGCATGCACCTTTTGCATGTAGGTCGGTATGAATTTCTTCCCCACGTGTTCGAACATCCCGATGGAGACAAATTTGTCAAATTGGCCCTCAGTATCGCGGTAATCCTGCAGGCGCACTTCAAGTTGATTTCCCAGTCCTTCGCGCCGGATACGTTCGCGGGTGTACTCGTACTGTTGCTCTGAAAGGGTTATTCCCCGAACGTGCGCCTGGTAGTGGCGGGCGGCATATACCATCATGCCACCCCAACCGCAGCCGATATCCAGCAGGGTCTCTCCCGGCTGCAGGCGAAGCTTGCGGCAGATCAGCTCGTACTTCTGCTGCTGGGCCGCCTCCAGGCTGTCCTGAGGTGTCCGGAAATAAGCACAGGAGTAAGCCAGGCTTGTATCAAGCCACAGCTGGTAGAAGTCATTGCCGTGATCGTAGTGAGAGGAAATGTTGGTCCGTGACTGGTGAATGGTGTTAAGGGAACGCAGGTGTTCAAGGAAGATGCGGGCTTTGGTGCTGACGGGGATACAGGTGTCCCGGAAGCGCCTGTCCATTCCCAGGCGCAACAGCTGCTGGATGTCGCCCTCTATGTCGATGGTGCCAGCCATGTACTCTTCGCCGAAGCCCAGTGAGCCTTCGCGCAGCAGGCGGCGTGCCGCCTGTTCGGAGTGGAGGTGCAGGGTAAAGCAGGGTGGATGGTTGCCGATGGTGACGGTTCTGCCGTTCCACAGTCGGAAGGCGCCGTTGACTTCCGGATAGCAGTGGGCCAGTGCCAGGACGACGTCCTCGAAGGTTTTGAGCATCTGAAGAGCCCTCCGTGCGGTGCTTTGGACGGTTGTGCAGAGTGAAGATAGGACCATTCAGATTTCGGTGCCGGCAGTACGAGATTACCACAGAAAAATGGCCTTTTTCAATGGAAGCCCCCGGTCATTGTCTGTCAAACGCTGTTCCATTTTTTCTCGACTGGTGGTGAACTTGTGCATGCAAAACGCGATTTTCATGGTATGATTCATGGATAGTTCACTCTGGAGGAGGCCTCGCCCATGCGCAAAATACTTTTGATTCTGTTTGCTCTGTTGTTTTTTCCCTTCCTGGCCATTGGTTCCGAAGATCCGACGGCTTCCTGGCAACCTAAATTCGACCCCAGTGGCGCCAAATACACCTATATTCTCTCCAATGTTTCCCACCCTGCCATTGAAGGCGTAGCGGTGGGCTATCGCATTCGCGACCGGGTGTGGGAGCGCACCAATGGTCAGCTTTATGTGGATTTCCGCCCCCTGGCCCAGCTTGGTGGCGAGCGCGATGTGCTGAGTAAACTGCGCATGGGTGCGGTGCACGGTATGCTCTGTTCATCGGTGGCGGCGGCGAACCTGAATGACCGTCTGGGCCTGGTGAACCTGCCTTTCGTCATCAACAGCTTTGACCGCCTGGAGGCCTTCCGGGAAAATGAGGAACTGTTCAGTACCTTTCAGGAAGCGCCTCTGCAGCAGGGGGTGCTGGCTATCGACGTGACCACCTACGGCACCTACGGCTGGGCGTCCCGCACGCCGGTGAATACGCTGGAAGAGGCGCGGCGGGTAAACTTCCGCATTGCCGAGGCTCCAGTGAATATCGATATCTACCGCGCCTGGAACCTGCGCTTCACCGTCATGCCCTGGCCCGATGTCCCCCAGGCCCTGCAGACCGGCGTTATTGACGGGCTGGATCACACCCCCACCACGCTGAATATCTCGCGCAAGTTTGATATCGCCAAGCACTACACCCATGTGGATTACGCCCAGGGCCTCTATGTACACCTGACCAACAAGCGCTGGCTGGACCGTCTGCCCGAGGATATCCGTGAGATATTCCTGGAAGTGGTGGCCGAGGAAAGCGCCATTGCCCGCCAGAAGGGTCGTCAGCAGCAGGAAGACCAGATCGCGGCAGCCAAGGCAAACGGAGTCACCTTTGTGCGCCTGGGTGAGGAGGATCTGCAAACCCTGGAGCGTATGGCCAAGCCGGTGTATGAGCAGTGGGAGCCCCGCATTGGCAGCGAGTACGTTCAGCAGGTGCGGGAGTACCTGAAGGACAAGTAGCCAAAGGCGCGACATGTTCCCGTGAAGAGAATACAGAAGGAATCCCCCGACGATTGTCGCCGGGGGATTCTTTTTTTGCAGGCTGCTGAAAAACCTCATCTGCGGTGTTTTCGTAGTCACTCGTCATTGCAATGTACGGGGAGTATGCTTCATAACTCGCTCCGCGAGCGCCTTGCACCTGAGTATTTTTCAACTGCCTGCTTGTTTTATGTATTTCAGCAGGCTATGAGAGGTGGATTTGTCGGTTGAGGCTGCGCAGGGCCAGGCTGTCCTCGTACTCCTCGATGATGGTCAGGGAGCAGTGGTCCACCCGCATATGGGAGAGGGCGCGCAGAGGGCAGTGCAGCAGGTGCGCCACGACGACGCGGATCACTCCTCCGTGGCACATGATCAAGGAGTTGCCGGCCGGGGCGCTGCGGCGCACTTCTTCCCAGGCGGTCTGCACCCGTCTGGTGAACTGGGCCAGGCTTTCGCCCTCTTCCACCTCCAGCCAGTTGCGTCCCTTGGGGTGCAGGTGCGGGTACTGCTGCAGCACCTGATGGAATGGCAGTCCTTCGGCTTTGCCCATGTTCTTTTCGCGCAGTCCCGGCAATACCAGGGGATCGGGAAGGCGAGCGCCGTGCAGGGCCATGGTCTGCAGGGAGTGGTGGCAGCGCTGCAGATCGGAGCTGTAGCAGGCGTCAAAGGCGAGCTCCAGGGTGTTCAGGTGGTGGGCCAGCCTGCCGGCCTGCTGGTGTCCGAGGTCTGAGAGTCCGGGGTCGAGCCAGCCGTAAAAGATTCCGTGGAAGGCTTCTTCCACTTGCCCATGGCGGGCCAGATAGTAGGTCTTGAGGGGGGCAGCCGTTGGCATATCATTTCCTGTTTGTGGTATATTTTCACAATGGTCAACGGTTTCCCGTGGACAGAAGGTCTGTTTCGGTTTACTGTTGGCGCATTTCAGGACAGGGGGTTGCCAGTGCTTTCCATACTCTCACGCAACGATGCTCAGTTTGATGCAAAGATATCTCACATTCTCTCCCGGGGCCAGTCGCAGGACCAGGCTGTGGAAGAGGTGGTTCGCACTATACTCGAAGATGTTCAGCAACATGGCGACGAAGCCCTTATACGGTATACCAGCCGTTTTGACAATCTGGATCTGAATGCCACGGGCCTTGCCCTCAACGGCGGCACCATCGAGGCCTGCCGCTCCGAAATCTCCACCCGGCAGTACCAGGCCCTGGAAAGGGCGGCAGCTAATATCCGCTCCTTCCACGAGCGGCAGAAGCGTAACAGCTGGATGGAGCAGGATCCAGTGAATGGTAATATCCTGGGCCAGCGTTACCGTCCGCTGGACTCCGTGGGGATCTATGTTCCCGGTGGCAAGGCCGCCTATCCCAGCAGTGTGCTGATGAACGCCATTCCGGCTCAGGTTGCCGGGGTTGAGCGGATTGTCATGGTGGTGCCAACGCCCGATGGGTATGTGAATCCGGCGGTGATGGTGGCAGCCCATATCGCGGGGGTGTCGGAGATCTACCGGGTGGGCGGAGCCCAGGCGGTGGGGGCCCTGGCCTATGGTACCCAGACCATTGCTCCGGTGGACAAGATTGTCGGCCCTGGCAATATCTATGTGGCTACGGCCAAACGCATGGTCTTTGGCCGCGTGGATATTGATATGATTGCCGGGCCCAGTGAAATACTGATTATTGCCGACAGGGGAGCGGATCCCCGTCATATCGCCATTGATATGCTCTCCCAGGCGGAGCACGATGAGCTGGCCTCGGCGGTATTGATTACCGACTGCGAAGAGCTGGCCCAGAAAACGGCCAAGGCCCTGGAGGACGAGCTGGCCATTCTGCCGCGTCGTGATATTGCCCGCAAGAGCCTGGAGAGCTATGGCGCCATCATTGTGGTTCCCGATCTGCTGGAGGCTGCCCGGGTCAGCAATCAGATTGCGCCTGAGCACCTGGAGCTCTCGGTAGCCGATCCTTTCTGGCTGCTGCACGCTATCAAGCATGCGGGCGCCATCTTCATGGGATACCACACCAGCGAAGCAGTGGGTGACTATATCGCCGGCCCCAACCATGTTCTGCCCACTGGCGGAACAGCGCGCTTTTTCAGCCCCCTCAATGTGGATGACTTTGTCAAGAAATCCTCGCTGGTGTACTACACGCCCATGGGCCTGGAAGAGGTGGCCCGCGATGTGGAAATTCTCACCGCCATGGAAGGGCTGGATGCCCATGGTCGCAGCGTCAGTTACCGGGTGAGAAAGTAGGGGGACATGGACTATCCCTCTTTGGTGGCCCTGGCGGAGGATATTGCTGCCAGGGCTGGCCGCACACGGGTGCGCGATATCATTATGGTGGACTGGCACCAGCTCTTCCTGCGCCTTGATGACGTGGATGTGCAGATCAGCGCCCACTCCCATCCCAACTTTATGGTTCTGGTTCCCCACTCCCCCCGGACTTCCCGTGAGTACCCCTTTGCCCGTGCCCTTGAGACACACCTGAAGGGTACCTACCTGCTGCGTTGCAGTGTGCGGGAGCATGAGCGGATTCTTCGCCTGAGCTTTGGTTCGGTGCAGGGTCAGATCAAACGCAAGTTCCACCTGGTGGTGGAAATCATGGGTCGCCATTCCAATGTGATTCTGCTGGATGAGGACAAGCTGGTACTGGCAGCCCTGAAGGAGAACTGGGATGTCTCCACCGCACGGCCACTGCTGACGGGGCAGCCCTATCAGTTTCCCCCTTCCCAGGGGCGCCGTTTTCCGGATTCGCCGGAGGACTTCCGCGATGGCGCCGTGGCCAGGCGTGAGCTGTGTTTCCCCCCCTGGCTGATCGATTACTTCTGCCGCTATCCCGAAGATTTTCCCGCTTACCGCGATGCCCTGGAGCGCCGGCAGTTCGATTTTGCGCGGGTGGATACGGGTGGGAAGCTCTGGGCCAGTGTGGTTTCCCTGCCCCACGCCCGGACGGTGGAGACCTTTGACAGTGTCAGCGCCATGGTGCTTGGCAGTGCGGTGGAACGCGAGGAAAGTGCCCTGGAGCGCCGCCGTCGCCGGCTTGTGCGGCGCATGGAAGATGCCATAGTGGCCCAGCAGGCGAAGATGGAGCTGTTGCGGCGTCAACTGGAGCAGCATGGTGACACTGGCGCGCTGCAGCGGGAGGCGCAGCTGATTAAGGATAACCTGCACCGCCTGCGGGGTGGTGGCCGGGTACGCTGCCATGACTACGTGCACAATACCGATGTCGAGCTGGAGCTGCCCCGCGATATCCTGCCCCGCGTCTATATGGAAAAGCTCTTCCGGCGTATCCGCAAATATCACCTTTCGCTGCCCCATCTGCAGCGTCAGTTGGAAAAATGTAAAAACAGTGTCACCTATCTGGAGCAGGAGCGTTACTATGCATCCTATCTTCAGAGCCTGGAAGAAGTGCTGCACAAGGAGCGGGAGCTGTTTCCCCGCCGGGGAGTCACCGAGCGTCCGGGGAAGCGTTCCGTCAGTCGTGAACGTGAACGGGTAAAAAAACTGGATTTTCGTGGATACCTGTTATATGTAGGGCTTTCCAGCGCGGCCAACGAAAAGGTGACCTTTGGTGCCCGTCCCGACGACTGGTGGTTTCATGCCAAGGATATTCCCGGTGCCCATGTGGTGCTGGCGTGTCACAACCGCCCTGCTCCCGACGAGGAGAGTATGGCCATGGCAGCGGCGCTGGCGGCCTTTTTCTGTCGAAACAGTTCTGAGGATAAGGTTTCCGTCGATTACACCCAGCGCAAACACGTGCGCAAACCAGCGGGCACACCGCCGGGAACGGTGTACTATACCCACTTCAAGACACTGCTGGTGGGGCGGGAACAGATGGACGCGGCCCGCAGGTTTCTGGAATCATCCAGCGAAACGGTGAGCTGATTGTCGATTGGTGATCATTCTGGTAAAACACGATACAATTGAAACACATCAACCTGAAGGGCGTTATATGGAACAAACAGCTTCGCACCTTTCTTCTGCTCCCCCCGTACGCCTCCTGATGGGCATTCACTGCCACCAGCCCTACCAGAATTTTTCCTGGGTTCTCGAAGATGCCTGTACCAAAAGCTATGAACCCTTCCTGCAGACCTGCCTGCGCTATCCCGATTTCCGCTTTGCCCTGCACTACAGCGGCTGGCTGCTGCAGTGGATTCAGACCAATCGACCTGCGGTCTTTGACCTGATCGGTGAGATGGCATCCCGTGGGCAGGTGGAGATATTCACCGGGGGCTTTTTTGAGCCGATTCTCGCCTCCATTCCCCACAAGGATCAGGTGGGTCAGATAGAGATGCTCAGCAGCTATATCCAGAGCAATTTCGGCCAGACGCCCAAGGGCCTGTGGCTGACGGAGCGTATCTGGGATAGTTCCATTGTGCCAGCAGTGGTGCAGGCTGGTGTGGAGTATGCCATTGTCGATGACTATCATTTTATCAGCGCCGGTTTTGAACCGGGTGCCCTGGACGGTCACTATGTGACGGAGGAAGGGGGGCGCTGCCTCAAGCTTTTCCCCATCAGTGAAAAACTGCGCTACACCATTCCCTTCAAGAATCCCGGACAGACCATAGATCACTTGCTGGAGCACGCCCGTGAGGACGGTTCATCGGCCCTGACCTTCTTTGATGATGGCGAGAAGTTTGGTGTCTGGCCCCAGACCAATGAGTGGGTTTTCGGCGAGCGGCGCTGGCTGGAGGAGTTCATCGAGACTGTTCTTGACCATCCTCGCGTTCGGCTGGAAAGCTTTGCCGACTATGTGTCTGATCAGCGTCCACGGGGTATCGCCTACCTGCCGGTGTGCTCCTATTACGAGATGGGAGCCTGGACATTGCCATCGCGTCTGGCGAGTCGCTTTGATGAGTTTTACCACAGGGTGAAAAAAGAGGACGAGGCCACGGCTACGGCCTTCGTCAAGGGGAGTATCTGGAAGAACTTCCTGGTGAAGTATCCCGAGTCCAATAATATTCACAAGAAAATGCTGCGTCTGGCATCCCTGCCCCTGGGGCTGGAGGCCCGCGAAGCGCTCTATCAGGGGCAGTGCAACGATGTCATGTGGCATGGGGTCTTTGGCGGCCTCTACCTGCCCAACCTGCGATTCAACGCCTATGAGGCGCTCAATCGCTGCGAGCGCCTGGCGGGGCGATCCGGTGTCTTCGTGGGCGACTTCAACTGTGATGGCTACCCGGAGGTGCTGGCACGCACCCAGGCATACTTCGCGTCTCTTTCCAGCCGCGAAGGCGCTCAGCTTTACGAACTGAGCTGCATGCGTTCACTGGTGAACGTGCTCAACACCCTGACCCGCCGCCATGAGGCCTACCACCACAAGCTGGGCAAGCCGGCAGCCGGTGAGGTGCCGGAGACGGTGGAAGATGCCGATGGTATCGCCTCCATCCATGACCTGGTTGCCGATGAACAGATGGAGCTGCCGCCGCTGCACTATGACTGGCATCAGAAGTACTCCTTTGTGGACCACTTCATGGCGGAACTGCCCACGGATGAATCCTTTGTGGCAGCTGATCTGAAGGAGCAGGGGGACTTTGCCAACCAGCCTTTTGCCGTAATTCACCAGAATAGTGGTGACGTGCTGCTGCGGCGCTCTGGAGGCCTCTATCGCTGGGCGGAAAAACTGGCGGGCATCACTGTTGAAAAACGCTACCAGTTTCTCAGCCAGAGCGTTCAGGTGGATGTGTGTGTGGAATCGGATCGTGATATTGAGACGTTCTACGGCTGTGAGTTGAACTTCCATATTCCTTCTGGTGTTGAGCAAAGCCATATAGAAATTCATGGAAATAGATTCCCGAAAGACCATACTTTTACCTTTAATGATGTGCGGGATTTTTGCCTGGAGGACGGGCTGTTTCACACTCCCCTGAGGGTGCATGCCTGCACGGCCCAGCGTCTGTTGGGCTTTCCGGTGATGACGGTGTCACAGTCGGAAGCCGGGTACGATGCCACCTACCAGGGCACCTCCTTCTTATGGTGCCGTCCCCTGACACTGCGCGCCGGAGAGCGCCAGAAAATGAGCTTTCTGCTCAGCTTCGGAGGGTGAAGCGATGACGACCAAGCTCAGACAGGATCCCATGGGACGCTTTGCGGTAGTCTACGAGCCTGGTCTTGCCCGGCTGCCGCTGCTTTCAGGGCCTGGTAACGGCAGTGCGGATGGCGGGGAGCAGAGCGTGGCCTGTCCTTTTTGTCCTGGAAATGAGCGCTACTGCCAGTTTTCCATTGATCAGTTCGGGGAGAAAAAAGACTGGAAGCTGCGGGTGATTCCCAATCGCCTGCCGTTTTTTTCCGTTGAAGGTGGCGAAGAGGCTTTCCCCGACGGTATCTATGATATCAATGGTGGTGCCGGTGCCCATGAGGTCATCATCGAAAGTCCAGAACACGGGCTCACGCCCTTTGCCTTTACCCAGGCGCAGTGGTGCGACATTTTTACCATGACAGCGCGCCGTCTGACGGATCTGCGCCAGGACAGCCGCTTTCAGTATGTCAGTTTTTTTCGCAATTTCGGTGTTCAGGCGGGTGCCGCCCTCTCCCATCCCCACAGCCAGATTCTGGCGCTGCCACTGGTGCCGCCGGAGGTGCAGCAGAAGCTGCGGGCCTTTCACCGCCATCAGGAGCACAAGGGGCGATGCCTGGCGTGCGATATCGTGCACCACGAAACCTCGGCGCGCAAACGCATCCTTGCGGAAAATGAGTCCTTTGTGGCCATGGCTCCCTATGCTTCGCGCCATCCCTTCGAAATGCATGTCTACCCCCGCCGGCATCAGGGTTTTTTCGAGTCCATGAGTCCTGAGGAGCAGGTGCTGTTCAGCCGCATCATAGCTGATCTTATGCAAAAGTTGCAGAGAGTACTGGCTGAGCCGCCATTTCATATGATACTGTTCAATCGTCCGGTCCCTGCTGAGGGGAGCCGGTTTCACTGGCACATGGAAATTCTGCCCCGGGTGTTTGCGGCGACGGCGCTGCAGGAGGGGACGGGAATCTATATGAATCCGGTTACTCCTGAGGAGGTGGTCAAGGTGGCTGGGAGCCGCCCTGCCCAGGGTTTTGATGACCAGATCGATGACAATGGCATTGGATAAACTGTTGGTTCTGTTTCACGGATTGTTGTACCGGGTTTACCTCGAGAGCTGAGGAGGGTGATGTGGATAAATTGCTGGAGTTGCCGCGGGAGGATCTGATCAGGATAGCCAGGGGATTGAGCATCGCGGGGCGTTCACGTATGTCAAACCGCGAGCTGGCCGAGGCCATTTATCGGCTTTCCCTGGACGTTGGCGTTTCATCGTTTTTTCTTCACCGCTCTGATGACAGCCACCTGCGGGTGGAATACAACAATATATATCTCCCCATGGAGATTGGCCGTAACCGTGCCTGTCTGCTCTATCGTGACCCACTGTGGGCCTATGTCTACTGGGAAATGACTCGGGATATTCTACCCGATGGCGACTCCTACAGTTTCACCCTGAAAATCATGGACAACCATACCCGGCAGGAGCACGTGCAGATTGGCGAGGTGGAGCGCGTCGGGCGCTGGTATCTGAACCTCAATGCGCCGGAACGTGAGTTTTACGCGGTGGTGGGTGTCACGTTCACCAATGGCGATTTTCTTGAGCTCGTGCGTTCCAATATCATCAAGATGCCGGCGGTTGGCTTTTCCGATGACGCGGAGCAGGTGGTCTTCTATAACCGTAAGACCGGATCGCGACAGATTGTTGACAGTGATGGCGCCTCTGTGGGTGTTGGCGCAGAACTTGGCTTTTACCATGACAGCTCCATTGCTATCCACCGGCGCTTTCCCGGCTCATCAATGAACTTCAGTTCACGGGCTGAAGACGACGGGAGCGAACATGGCAACCAATAACCACCGTGGCTACCTTGGACTGGTGCTGCACTCCCATCTGCCCTTTGTGAAACATCCCGAACATGAGCGGTTTCTTGAAGAGAACTGGCTCTATGAGGCCATGACGGAAACCTATATTCCCCTGCTGATGGCCCTTGCCAGGCTGGAACGCGATGGGGTGCATACGGCCATAACCCTTTCAGTGACACCACCCCTTGCCAATATGCTGGAAGATCCGCTGTTGAACAGTCGCTATGAAAAGCATATGCTGCTCATGCTCGAGCTGCTGGAAAAAGAGCGTCTGCGTACGGTTAACGACCCGGCAATGTCGGACGTTGTCCGCTTCTACCGTGAGCGTTTTCAGTCGATTCTCGACTACTACCGTCACGATCTAGCGGGCAATATCCTCAATGGCTACCGCCACTTTCAGGCTACGGGTGCCATTGAGATCATAACCTGTGCGGCGACCCACGGTTTTCTGCCGAATCTGCGCATGACACCGCGCAGCGTTCAGGCTCAGATTGCCCTTGGGGTCAAGTCCCACAAGCGTATTTTCGGCGTTCACCCCAGGGGAATCTGGCTGCCGGAGTGCGCCTACTACGAAGGCCTGGAAGAGGTTCTGAAGGAGCACGGTCTCGAGTACTTTCTCATGGATACCCATGGCGTGCTGTTTTCGCGGCCCCGCAGTATTTACGGAAACTACGCGCCCGTGTATACGCCCAATGGCGTTGCGGCCTTTGGACGGGATCAGGAGTCCAGCCGCCAGGTGTGGTCCAGCAAGGAAGGATATCCCGGCGATTTCCGCTATCGCGAGTTTTACCGGGATGTGGGCTGGGATCTGCCCTACGAGTATATCAAGCCTTACATCAACCCTGACGGACAGCGCATATTCGTTGGGCTCAAGTATTATCGCATCACTGGTGAAGGCGACCACAAAGAACCCTATGTGCGCGTTGAAGCCATGGAGGCGGTGGCTGAGCACGCTGGCAACTTCCTTTTCAATCGCGGGGCTCAGGTGAACTACCTGCACGATGTGCTGCGCAAGGAACCTCTGGTGGTCTGTCCCTATGACGCCGAGCTTTTCGGTCACTGGTGGTACGAGGGTATTGATTTCATCTACTACCTGCTGAAAAAAGCCCACTACGACCAGGATGCCATCGCGCCGATTACCCTGTCAGGTTATCTGGACAGGTATCCTGAGCATCAGGTGGTGCAGCCGGCGGCCTCCACTTGGGGCGACAAGGGCTATAATGAAGTCTGGCTCAATAACAGTAACGACTGGATTTACAAGTATCTGCATGATATCAGCATTCGCCTGAGTGAACTGGCCAACAAGTACCAGTACAGTTCTGACCAGACACAGGTCCGTCTGCTCAATCAGATGGCCCGTGAACTGGTGCTGGCAGAGGCCAGCGACTGGGCTTTCCTGATGACGACCCGCACTGCTGCCGAATACGCTTCCAAGCGTACCGTAGAGCACATTGAAAATTTTCGTCGCCTGGCGGACATGCTTGAGGGCGGGCAGGTGGAAATGGATGCCCTGGAAGAGCTGGAGTACAAAAATTCGATTTTCAGCCAGGATATGGATTTTCGCCTGTATTGTCCCTGAGTGGAGATCAGACCACCCTGTAACCCGCCTTCGGTATCTCATCCGGGGGCGGGTTTTTTCATTCTTCTTATGGGCGACTCAGAAAACCTTTCCATGGATTGAAAATATTTCTGCTGGTGGGCTCCGGAAAGCAGGGTGATTCAACCTGGTTCCACGCCGAAGAGGCTTGAGATGAGGCGACCGTAGTCACTGCCGGAAGAGGCGCCTGTGGACTCAAGGTACATCAGGTAGGCGTAGAGATGGCGGTAGCCTTTCATGCTGGGGATGATCTGGCCGTGGGATATGATGATATAGCGGTGTTTGGCCAGCTCAGCCAGTTCCGGGCGCTCAAGGCTTTTTTTATCGGAGAGCAGTTTCAGCAGCAGGGGGACATGGCGGTACTTTTCCCGGATATAGGTGCCTCGTTTTTTTTGTAACTCTTTGTTTTTCTGACCAATGGCTTTAAGGGTGTCCTGGATTACCTGCTGCCTGTTCATGTTGGCCTCTGTTTTGCACCTGTGAGGGGCATGTTCTGACAACCGGAGGAGTTGATACCATGATACCGGCTACTGTCAATGATATGTCCGTGGTCTCGCCGCACCACAGCAAGAAAAACGAGAACCTGACCGACGAGGAGCGGGGACAGATCCTGCGATCTGCTCAGCATTTTGAGTCACTGCTTGTGAACATCATGTTCACGACGATGAGGAAGACCATAGCAGATGGTGGACTGATTGAAAAGTCCAACGCTGAGGAGATCTTCACCTCGTTTCTGGACACCGAATTCTCCAAGACAGCCAGTACCAGCACTACTGGAGGAATGGGGCTTGCGGGAATGATGTACGAGCAGCTGACGGGTGAACCCCTGAAACACGCGCCTTCCCTGGGGGATGTGAGTCAGTTTGACTCGCGGCTGAGTTTTGGCCTCTCCGGCGCGCCTGAGCGCTTTGGGGCGTCCCAGCCCCTGAAGGTGAACCAGAAGATGCTGGAGGACTTCTACCTCGCTCGTTGAGGTTTTCCCTGAACCCCGCGCCTGGGTGGCAGGTCATTGAAAACAAATTGTGTGTGTCAGCCGGAAAAGAATTCCGCTGGCTTTTGATGTGTTGTGTTTGTCGGATTTTCCGGAAGTGAATTTTTTTGAAAAAACAGGTAAAGTTTTTTATCTGGCTTCCGATAAGAGAGACAGGCAGGAATACAACAAAGGAGGCACACAATGAAAGTCAATGGCTACGGCTCTTCTTCTATTGACGCCTACCTGAAAAACAATCGCACCCAGGGGAAATCCCGTGGGGACGAGGCAGTTCAGGGTAAGGAAGGCGCTGGGGGAAATGCCGATAAAATTCACTTTTCCGGCACGTATATGGATGTCGCCAAGGCAACCAAAGTCGCTTCAGATGCACCAGAGGTGCGTGATGAGCGGGTTGAGACCCTGAAGGCAGCCATTCAACGTGGAGACTATCGCTATAATCTCGATATGCTGGCGGCGAAACTGGCAGAGGTACTTGGCAAAAAGTAGCGGGTAAAAGGTATAACCGATATGGAGGTGACCTTTGAGTACGCACAAGACTGGCTCGGCTACACTGGCGGAGCTCTATACCTATTATGCGCAATTGCGCGATATGCTGCAGGAAAACCGTGAGCATATTGTCAAGGGGGATGTGCAGGGCGTTGATCGGGTAAGTAACCTGATGGAGACCCTGGTGCTGAAAATCCGCCTGCTGGAGGATACCCTTGACAGCTTTATGAAGGACTACGCTTCAACCCACGATGTGGAGTGCAAGCTGCTGGCGATAGCGGCCCACATGGAGCCGGAGGGTGGAGATTTCACCGATGAGCTGGTTCGCCTGAGCGAGCTGGTCAAGGATGTTGACCGTCAGACGTACATGAATCGTCAGATTCTGCACAGTGCCTTGAAGGTCAATGGACACTTTCTCTCCCTTGTGGATAACGAGTTGAAATCGTCGAAGCAGTATGCGTCCGATGGCGCAGTGACACAGAAGCGTCAATCACTTTTCATGAGCCAAAAAGTATGACCGTGGGCTGCTGATCCTTTGCGTGAAGGATTACAGCCTGCGGTTTTGTGTATAAGGAGCTGGTTATGGGAACCTTTCAGTCCCTGAATGTTGGTCTTTCCGGTGTGCTCGCCAGCCAGAGCGCCCTGATGACCGTTGGTCACAACCTCAGTAATATGAACACCGAAGGCTTCAGTCGACAGAGAGTTGTGCTGCAGGCCAACCAGCCACTGCGTATTGCAAATCTGCAGTACGGACAGGGAGTCAATCTCAACCAGGTGCAGCGGGTCCACGATGAGTATGTGCAGCAGTCCCTGCGGACCGCTATCACCAAGGGCGGGCAGTACGAAGCCAACTACATGGCCTATAACGAAATTGAAATGCTCTTCAACGAGACCGAAGGCATGGGACTTGGATATTCTCTGACCCAGTTCTGGGACTCATGGCACGACCTGGCCAATGCGCCCACGGACACCTCCCAGGAAGCCGCCTCCAAACGCTCCACGGTTATAGAGTCAGCCAATTTTCTGATCAACACCATCCAGGGCACCTACCAGCAGCTCAACGACCTGCAGGCCCAGTACACTGGCCGGGTTGACAGTATGGTCAACGATGTCAACTCGCAATTGCAGTCGCTGGCAACTCTCAACACACAAATAGCCAAAACTTCAGCTCACGGTAATCCGGCCCATGATCTGCTGGATCAACGGGATATGATCCTGAACAAGCTGGCGGAATATATTGATATCAAAGTGGACATTGATCCCCAGGGGCAGGCGACGGTCTTCTTTGACGGCAAGACACTTGTGGATCGTGACTATGCTGCGAAACTGATCAATAAGCGTACCGGTGAGTTCAGCAGCGAACTGCTGTTCGAAAGCACCTCCGGCCACACCAGCAAGATAACGAACTTTTCCAATAATGGTCAGATCGGCGCGTATATGGAAATGCGCGATAAGACAATTCCTGGCTACATCGAAAAACTTGATGATCTTTCGCGTACGATTATCGAGGAGGTCAACAAGGTTCACGCCAATGGCATGGTGACCAAGCCTTTCGGTGCGGTATCTTCCCAGTACAGCGTTGAGAACAGTCGCACTCCGCTCAATGACAATACGCCCTTTCAGATTCAGAATGGCAGTTTTCAGCTCAAGGTCTTTGACCCTGCGGGGGGCGAACTGCAGACCTTTGAGATCCGCATCAACGAGGGCGACTCCCTGCGCCAGATTGCCATGAAGCTGGATCAGGCCGACGGGGTGGCGGAAGGCGGGCTCTTCAGTGCCAGCATTAATGCTGATAATCAGCTGGAAATCCGTGGTAACAACGGGAATACCTTTGTCCTGTACAACGACACCAGCAACGCGCTGACAGCTATTGGGCTGAACACCTTCTTCAAGGGGCACGACGCCAAGAGCATCGGGGTCAACAGCTATGTGGCAGAGGATACGACTCGCCTTGCCACCAGCTTCAGTGGTGAGCCGGGTGACAACCGCAATGCCAATCTGATTGCCGAGTTACGGAATGCCAAGGTCATGGGTGGCATGACCATTGGCGAAAACTATAATCATTTTGTCAGCAAGATCGGCATGGACGTGCGAATCAATATTGACTCACTCGAGACCACCCAGCTGATTCGCTTCCAGATCGAGGTGAAACGCGAAAGTATCTCCGGCGTCAATGAAAACGAAGAACTGACCAATATGCTGAAATTTCAACGCTCCTTTGAGGCATCATCACGCTTTATTACCACCATTGACCGCCTGCTTGACAATATCGTCAATCGAATGGGCGTATAGAAACCCGTGAAAGAGAACGGGTAAAGGGGAAAACATGCGAGTCACCAGTAATATGCTCTCCCTCAATTTTCTGGGGGGGATAAACCAGAGCCTGAACCGGATGCTGGAGAATAATCAGCAGATCGCCAAAAACCGCACATTGCTGGCTCCCAACAATGATCCGGTGCGCATCAGCCAGGCTCTCTCCTTCCAGAACAGCATTGATCTCTTTACCCAGTACCAGCGCAATATCTCCAATGCCCAGACGTGGCTGAATCTTTCCGATGGCAGCCTGCAGTCCATGAGCTCCATCCTGCAGATGGCCAAGAACAACTACGCCCTGGCTGGGGCCTCAGACTCCATGTCCCCCGATGCCCGCAAGGCGCTGGCCAATGATGTGGAAGCCATGCGCAACGAACTGATCAGCCTTGGCAATACCAAGCACCTGGATCGCTATATCTTTGGCGGCTATCAGACGCGCGATGAGCCATTCCAGGAGCGCAAACAGGAAATCGAAATCATCCGCCAGGGTTCCTATATTGGAACCGCTGGCGCTGGGTTATATACCAAGGGGGTTTTCTCTGATCTGCCTGAGCTCCCCAAGGGCGACTATGAAATCCTGATCAGCTATGACGAGAACTCCAAGGTAGCGACCGTGTCCATGACTGACTCCCAGGGGCGCGCGGTTTCTCTGGATTCCAATGGTTCGGACAACAGCGGCAACGGCAAGATGAATAATCTGACCACGGTTTCCCGTTACCAGGTGAATCCGGGTGATTTTATCGATACCGGTCGGGGAGTTGCCATCGAAATACCCAAGGGTTTCACGGGTGGGCAGCGTATCCAGTTCAGCTACAGCCCCGGTGACAGCCTCTCCTATCTGGGTGATGATGGCCTGATGAAGGCACAGGTGGGGGTCAACGACCAGGTGAACCTCAATGTTCCGGGCAATAATATCTTTTCCCAGACCGCCAAACAGATAGAGACCACCTTTGTGAACTTTGCCAATGGCGCGCCCATCAAGAACATCACTCTTTTTAAGGATATCGATAACGCCAACGTGCAGAAGGGCGACACCATCTCCTTTAACGGCTTTGACCATTCGGGCAACCGCATTGGTGCTGCCCGCATCATGTCACCCAAAGCCGCTTTGCTTGACCACACCAAGACGACCGCAGCAGAACGCAGCTTTTCCTTATACTACGGCAACAATCAGCTTGATGGTGTAACCAAGAACATCACCATACCTCAGAACGGCTACGCCAGCACCGATCGCCTGGCGTTTGCCATGCAGACCGCCATCAATGAAGCCATTGCGTCCCAGAACAACCATCCCGTGTACTTCAGCGGTGGCATGAACGCGGCAGGAGCTGCCGTTGGGCCGCTCTATGATGATGGCCTCGGCACGGTCAATAACCGGCTTTTCACGACGGGCAATATCGCCTACGACCAGTACAAGCAGATCACCATCAAAGCCGTCAACGATGCCGATATCGGCACAGGCGGCCCGGTCACTTTCCAGATCTTCGGCTTTGACGAGAAGACCCAGTATACGGATACTGGTGCCCTGAACTCTGCGTCTGCCAGCTTCCTGGGGGAGATGACCATCGACAACCCCCAGGTAGGCTTCAAGTACAGCATCAAGGATGATGGCATTGTCAGTGGCACGGATTTTGGTCTGAATATCGGCTTTCTGGGCGGGCAGACAATCAGTGCCGGCATGACCTTTGACTTTGCGGCAGCCACGGAGCCAGCCGTTGACAGCTTCGCCTACACGGGCGGTGGCGGCAACCTCGATGGCCTGCTGCTCAGTTACGACAACCTGCGCTACAATGGTTCGGCTATTCAGGATATCGTCTTCAGCAGCGCCGGCGATCTGGATATCCCTCCGGGCGGGAACCTGAACTACTTTATTACCACCGATACGGGAACCTATTCGGGTTCGCTGACCCTCGGTCCCGATGTGTATCAATATCCGGTGGAGATCCCCGGTACCGGGGCCACTATCCGTCTGGATCAGTCGGTGGGGAACTTCAGCTTCAGTGGCGGTGCCACGGCGACTTACGTCTTCGACAACACCCGCACCCTCAGTCCCAATCTCAATATCAGCGGTTATACCGGCGATGGCGAGACGCTGATTCTGCGCGCCCGTTCGGCGGTCACCTCGGGCGGCACCTTCCAGCCGGGCAACTACTCTGCGGCCGGGACTATTGACTTCAACCTGGGTGGTGGGTTCTTCGATGTGATGGACAACTTCGGCAATGTCAAGGAGACGGTCTATATCTCCGGTGATGGCCGCACCAGCCTCAGCAATGGGGTACAGATATCCTTTGACCCGAATTCGGTCTTTGAGATTGGCCAGACCCTGAGCTTTAATGTGCTTCCCCAGGATATGGTGAATGTACGCTCCGATGGCAGCAATATCCTCTTTGAAAGCCTTGATGTGGGCGAGGATATCACCATGAGTATCTTCGCTGACCCCATGTCGAAGCTGGGGCTTGACCAGAACGTCATTACGGCGCAAGGGGCGAATATCAAATACGTCATCGATCCGGAAAAGCCCGTTGAGGATATGCTGCGCTTTGTGGAAAACCTCTATGGTAACACCATAGACGCCTACATCACGGAAAACGGCAAGCTGGCTTTTGTGGATCTGCACGCTGGTCCGAGTCGCCTTGAGGTCAATGTGAGCACCAATAACGAAGGTGTGCGCCATGTGACTCCGCTGACACGACTGAATCCCCTGGGAGGCCAGTTCAACGACTACTATATTAGCGGAAACTATACCGCCCGCGATGACAATCGCTGGAATATCAGCCTGCATATGGCAAGTGGCGCGGGAACCGCTGGTATAGTGGGTATGGATGAAGGCATTCTGCTGACCATTGAAGACAAGTATGGCAATAAACTGCTGGAAAACTATTCCCTTGACCCCAGTACCTACTACGGGCAACCGATCAGTGTGGCCAATGGTCTGAATATTCGCATCCCCATGGGGACGGCGGTGACAGAGGGCCTGACCACCAGTGAGATAGCCCTCAAAGGCAATGGCTCCCTGGCATTTGGCTCCTCGGCTACCACCCATGAAGGCTATGGGGTGGATATCTTCCGCAGCCTGACGAATCTTGAGGACGCCCTGAACCTGGATATCGGTCAGCCCGGCATCAAGGCTCCTTCGGAATGGGCGTTTGGCTCCACGACGGTGCCGGCCATGATGGGGGACTTCACGGGGAACTATAATACCCAGTGGACGTTCGATATTGACAAGATCTACGCCAGCAGCGAGAGCACCGAAGATATCAAACGCCAGATGGAATACACCAGGCGCTCTGATCTCTCCAGTGCCGATGGCACTATCAGCGCCTTTGACAGCACCACCGGCCGTTACCACCTGAGTGCCATGGGTTCGCTGCAGATCACCTACTACAATCCTCCCTCGGCAAATGGGGGCGGCAATTATGTGACGACCCAGGTTCACCTCTCAAGCAGTCCTTCGGGGGGGATATTCTCTTCCCTCCAGGAGATAGAGGACTATATCAATTCCGAACTCAAAAAGGACTCCACGGCGGTTGCCAATAATATCCAGGTGAGCTTCAAGGGGTCGCAGGCCGGCGATAATGTCATGTTCAGTGTGACCGGGAACGGGAATACGAATATCCAGGGTGTGACGACCAGCTCACCGGCTTCCGCCTATGGTACCCTGGGCTACGACAATGGTCTTTTTGGTGGCTCCTACGCTTCGGCGGGGGGAACTGCGTCGAAATTTGATTTTGAGCTGAATTTCAACGGCTTCGAGGTGGACCAGCGGACCATGCGTATTCCCTTTGGCGATGAAGTGATCAGCATTGCCATGGAGGACTACACCAAATCCTCTTCCGCTGCCGCCACCCTGAAGCTGGACTTCACCCGCAATGAAGATGGCACCATGCGCACCACAGCGGAGATTCAGGCCGCCATCGCCACGTCACTGCAGATGGCGCTGGATGAACACTTTGGGGGTGAAGGCAAATCCCCCATCGAAGCTTCGATAGTGGGCCTGGGCACCAATGCCGACCCCTTCAGTCTGCAGCTTGATCATGGGGGAGTGCCGCTGCAGGGCCTTGACGATACCCATCTGGACCTGTTCGGCAAGCGAAGGCCGGGTGCCGCAGCGGAAATGACCGTATATGACTTCAAGGGCGACCATGTGCGGCGCATCACGGTGAACACGGCGCACGACGAAGTCTTTGTGCGCGATGGTGTGAGCCTCTCCTTGTCCGAAGGGAGCCTGGTGGCCAAGGACAAGTTTACGGTGGCCATGGGGACCGGCGCTGCCAGTGAAGTGGGCCAGCTGGAGCGGGCTCTGGATCAGGTGCTGGACTCGCTGGCTTCGGTGGGCTCAACCTCTCACCGTATTGAGCTGCTGGATCAGCGTTATGAAAATACCAATGTCATGCAGAAGGAATTCACTACCAAGGCTCTGGGCGGCACCATGGAAGACATGGTCGCCGTGGCCACGAAGCTGGAACAGAATCGGATTGCCTATGAATCGGCTCTGGCAGTGCATGGCAACACTTCGCGTTTGAGCCTGCTGAACTATATCTGATTTTCTCTTTGCAGAGGCTCAGGTGGGTAGCCAACCTTTTCGCGGGGCGAGGATTTCCTTGCCCCGCTTTTTCTTTTCCGCTACATAGAAACCCAGCAAAAATGAAGGAATTCCGTTGAAGCACGTTACCATGTATACTGACGGCTCCTGTCTGGGGAATCCAGGCCCGGGAGGCTATGCCGCTATTCTCCACTATCAGGATAATCGCGGTGCTGAACACGAGCGCATCATTTGTGGATCTGCAGAGCATACGACTAATAATCAGATGGAACTGATGGCGGTAATCGAAGGGCTTCGCGCCCTGAAATCCCCATGCCGCGTCGATATTTATACGGACTCAAACTATGTGCGCCAGGGGATCACGGCCTGGATATTCCAGTGGAAGCGCAATGGCTGGAAGACGGCGGGCAGGAAGCCGGTTGCCAACCGGGAGCTGTGGGAAGAACTGGACTCCCTGATAGCGCAGCACCAGATCCAATGGCATTGGGTCAAAGGACACAGCGGGCATGAAATGAACGAGCGATGCGATGACATTGCGCGCCAGCAGGCCCAGCAGATGAAAGACCAGATGTAACCAGAACGCCCGGAGATATGTGTGGATATTCACTGCCTTTTTCACCAGAATCAGCTGGATTACGACGGCACGCAGCTGCGGGAGCTCTTTGCCCGCACCATGGGGTGCCCCGCAGGGGACAGCGCCATCGTCTTTCGCGGGGCGTGTCATGTGGATGTGGCCCACCTGGTGGACAGTGCCGATGCCCTGGCACAGCAGCCCATCCATTCCGATGATATGCTGCATGTGATCATGGAGTTCTTTTCCGTCGATCTGCTGGCGACCGTCTACCTGCAGCGCCTGTTCATGGTCTGTGTGCTGGAAGAGTTGCTTGGGCGTGGTGTCCCGGCGCTCAGGCGCGGTGACGATATCTTTGTTGACCACCGGAAATTCTCCGTCTCCATTGCAACGGCTTCGCGGGTATCGACACTGATCCATGTGGGAATGAACATCTCATCCCGCAACACACCGCTGCCCACCGTGGCCCTGGGCGATCTGGCCATAGAGCCCTGGGAATTCGCCCGGCATGTTCTGGATCGCTTCAGCCGGGAGGTGCGCAGCTGCTGGGAGGCTCGCTGCAAGGTATGGGGGGTCTCATGAACGCCATGATCCAGGAGATGTTCTGGTCGGTGCAGGGTGAGGGGCCCCGGTGCGGGCGCCCTCAGCTCTTTGTGCGCCTGCATGGCTGTAATCTCACCTGCTCCTACTGTGATACTCCGGCTTCTCTGATCCCACGGGCTCCGCAGTCTTTCCCCTGGCATGGCAGGACGGTGCCCAATCCGGTGCCCCTGGAGTTTCTCCAGACCCTGGTTGCCCCGGAGCTCCCCTTTGTGGAAAGTGTCAGCATCACTGGCGGTGAGCCCCTGTGCCAGGGGGATTTTGTGGCGGCTTTTGGCCGTTGGCTGTGCCAGGATATGGCCATGGAGGTGCTCCTGGAAACCAATGGGACTTTTCCTGGCTGGCTGAAGGAAAACACCGACAGCTTTTCGCTGGTTTCCGCGGATCTGAAATTCCCCTGGGCGCAGCAGCACAGGGACACCGCCGGCGAGTTGCTGGACTTTCTGCAATCCCGCCAGCAAAGCTGCCAGGACTCCTGCAAGATCATCTGCGATGACGCTTTTCTCGCCTGTGCTTCCCACTGGCTTGATCATATGGTGGAGCGGGGAGCGCGCTTTCCCGTGGTGCTGCAGCCTCTGACGGCAGCCGATGGAAGCTGTCGAGGCGTCGAAGAGTCCATGAAGCTGGTCAGAACCTATACCGAACGTGGACTGCGCATCTGGCTTATTCCCCAGATGCACCACCTGCTGGGGGTACAATGAAGAAACTGTTTCTCTGCGCTGCTTTCATCCTGCTGTGGGCCACTGTCGCGGCGGGCATGTCCCGGGAACTGGTACAGGAGTCCTTCCGGGTGGAAAACGAAGTGGCCTACGTGCAACTGCGGGTCGATCACCTGTTCACCCAGGATATCGTGGACGCCATTACGGCCGGGCTGCCGGTGCACTATCAGTTTGAAATCCAGCTGCACCGGCGTCGCACCCTGTGGTTCAACGCTACTGAACGCACGGTGACCGTGCGCAAGGGCATTTCCTATGACGCCCTGCGCCGGGTGTACACGGTGACCACGGCCAAAAGCGGGATGGAGGATGTACGGGAGTATCGCGATCAGCAGCGGGCGTTCAGCTACTTTCAGAACAGTTCCATGGTCAGTGTTGACGGCTTTACCGCCAATCACTTCCTTGTGGCTCGTGCCTTTCTGAAAGAGTTTTCCCACTGGTTTCCCCTGAATCTGATCGTGCGGACCTTTGCCGACTGGGAGTTCAGCACCGGCACACTCACCATCCAGAATACGCAAGGGCAGGGACAAAGATGAAGAAGCGCACCATTGCCTTTTTTACGCTGACAGGACTGCTGCTGATTTCCCTGGTGGTATTCAATGCCTTTTTTGTGCTGGGTGAACGGGGCAGTACTCCCAGCATCTCCTTTCTCAGCTTTCTGTATGTGAACTTCTTTCTCTGCCTGGTTCTGGCGTTTCTGGTCTTCCGCAACTTTGTGAAGCTGCTGATCGAGCGTCGCAGCCGCTACTTCGGTGCCCGTTTTCAGACACGCCTGGTTCTTATATTCACGGCATTGCCCCTCTTCCCCACCGTTTTTCTCTTTTTTCTGTCCAGCGGTATCGTTTCCACCTCCATCGAAAAGCTGATCAACGAAAATGTCGAGCAGAGCCTGGAATACGGGATCAGTGTGGTGCAGATGTACTACGATCGACTGGAGGACGAAGTGCTTGCCAAGAGCCAGCAGGTGGAGGGATATGTGGACGCGACTGCCCTGGAGGAACTGTCCAGGCTGGATGGACAGTTCCGTCAGGCGATTTTTCGCGAGGGGCTCTCCTCCGTGGTGCTGTTTAACTGGCAGGGGGATATGATCACCTTCATGGGAGACCCCCTGGCCAAGATTCCCAACTTCTGGAGCCAGGAGATCTACCCCTATACCTTTACCAGTGAAGGAGCTTCCGAGGTATTCGCGGTGCGCCGTCTGCTGCTGCCCGGACTTGAACACCCGCTGTTTCTGCTGACATCCATGCGCGCTCCTGAGGAGCTTTCGCGCCAGGGGTTCGCCCTGCAGGAGACCCTGAAGAACTACAAAGAACTCACTATCTACAAAAATCCCATGAAAGTGGGATACTACTTTGCCCTGGCACTCTTTTCCATGCTGGTGCTCTTTGGCTCCATGTGGGCGGGCATGTTTATCGCGCGCCGTATTACCGTACCGATTCAGGAGCTGGCGGAAGCAACCCGCCAGGTGGCCGAAGGCAACATGAACGTCCAGATCAACGTACGGGCCGAGGATGAAATTTCCGTGCTGGTGGACTCCTTCAATCGCATGATCCGCGATCTGCGCCGCTACAAGGAAGCCATGGAGAGCAATAACCGCGAACTGATCAAGACCAACATTGTGCTGGAAGAGGTGCGTCGCTTTCAGGACGTGCTGCTGAAAAGCATCTCCACCGGTGTTGTCTCCATCGATGGCAAAGGGGAAATATCCTTCATCAACGACACCGCCCGCCAGATGCTCGGCATCAACAAGGAAGAGGAGATAGCCGACGATATCCTGCAGGAGAACTACCCGCTCTACCTGCTCCTCAGTGCCGTTGACATCATGAAGACCCAGGGTGAACCCTCCATCAAAGGGGAAGTGGAAATCATGGTCAACGAAAAAAAGCGCAACCTGATCTTCGAATCCATCGCCCTCTATACCACCGAAGAGAAACGCTATATCGGTGAAGTTATCGTCTTCGACGACATGAGCGCGGTGGTGCGCTCCCAGAAGGCCATGGCCTGGCGGGATGTGGCCAAGCGCATTGCCCATGAGATCCGCAACCCCCTGACCCCCATTAAGCTCAACGCCGAGCGGCTGCTGAAGAAGTACGACACCATGGATCCCGGCGAATTCCACCAGGTGCTGGAACGAAGCTGTGGTGCCATTATCGACCAGGTGGATACGCTGCGCATGCTGGTGGACGAGTTCTCCCAGTACGCGCGCATGCCCAGGGCCAGCCGGAAACCTGAATCCATAGTGCCCATTGTGGAGCGCTCCATCGAACTCTACCGCAATTCCCATCCCGCCATGACCTTCAAACTCACCATCCATGGTGAGATACCGCTGCTGATGCTGGACAAGGAGCAGGTGTCACGGGTTATGGTGAACCTGCTGGAAAACGCCGTCTTTGCCACCGCTGACAACGGCCAGGTAGATATTCTCATCGAACGCCGGAAGTATGCCGTGGAACTCAAGGTATGCGATTCCGGTGGCGGGATACCCGAAGGAGTGGCGGAGAAGATATTCTCACCCACCTTCTCCACCAACCCCAAGGGCAGTGGACTGGGGCTCGCCATCGTACAGCGCATTGTGGAAGACCATTCCGGAGTCATCAGCGTCAGCAACGAACCCCAGGGGGGAGCCTGCTTTACCATCGAGTTCCCCATTTCATCATCAGAACAGGAGCAGGGCCTTGAAGTATAAAGTACTGATCGTGGATGACGAAGTCTCCATCTGTGAAGTCCTCAGCGATATCCTGGCCGACGAAGGCTACCAGGTGCGCGCCTGCCAGAGCGGCGAAGAGGCCCTGGAGCTTTTTCCCCTGTTCACGCCCGATGTGGTGCTGCTGGATGTGTGGCTGGGCGGGATTGACGGCATCACCACCCTGCAGAAACTGCGGGCCATGGACAACACCCTGGGCGTGATCATGATGAGCGGGCACGGCACCATTCACACCGCCGTCAAAGCCACCCGCGAAGGCGCCTATGACTTTGTGGAAAAGCCATTCGCCATGGAGAAAGTGCTCATCAGCGTTAAAAATTTCCTGCAGTACCGCCATACCCTCAACGAAAATGCCTCTCTGCGCAAAACCTTCAACAGCAAGTACCGTATTGTGGGCAGCAGTCCGGCGATACGGCAGATGCAGGAAGTTATCAAACGGGCCGCCCCCTCCAATGGACGGGTGCTCATTCAGGGAGAAAACGGCACCGGCAAGGAACTGATCGCCCGCAATATTCACTTCGGCAGTCGCCGAGCCGCCGGCCCCTTTGTGGCGGTCAACTGCGCCGCGATTCCGGAGAATCTCATAGAAAGCGAACTCTTTGGCCACGAAAAAGGCGCATTCACCGGAGCGGCCCAGAAAAGGCAGGGCAAGTTTGAGCTGGCCGATGGCGGCACCCTTTTCCTGGATGAAATTGCCGATATGTCACTGAACACCCAGGCCAAAGTACTGCGGGTGCTGGAAGACCAGATGGTAGTGCGCCTTGGCGGCAGCGAAGTGTTCCCCGTTGACGTACGCATCATCAGCGCTTCCAACAAGAAGCTGACCGAACTGGTGCAGCGGGGGGAGTTTCGCGAGGACCTCTATTACCGGCTCAACGTCATCCCCATCGAGATTCCGCCCCTGCGCGAACGCCATGAGGACATAGAGTTTCTGCTCAACCACTTCCTGGAAGTCATCTGTGCCGACGAAGGAGTGCCACGCAAAACCGTAAGTTCCCAGGCCATCGAAGTGCTGCTGCGCTACCCCTGGCCCGGCAACGTGCGCGAGCTCAAGAACCTGGTGGAACGCCTGGTCATCATGGTTCAGGACAGCACCATCGACATTGGCGACCTGCCCGAAGAGTATCGGCAGACCGAAGGCGATCGCTCTGCGGGCAGCCTGACCGGAGCCGTCGAAGGGATCGACAACTTCCGCCAGGCCAGGGAGGATTTCGAGAAACTCTTTATCGCCGCGAAACTGCGCGAGTGTGAAGGCAACGTCACCAAGGCAGCGGAACTGATGGAAATCGACCGGGTCCACCTGCACAAGAAAATCAAGCAGTACGGCATAAAATAAGCCAGCGGATGAGCAGGTACCGGCTTTGGGTCCCCTGCTGCAGGCCAATCTCGGCTTGTCAAATTATGGGAAATATATAATGATAATGCCCGCGTTCAAAAGACCGGATGAAGATACTGTCAAGGAGAAGCCGCGTATGGAAAAGAAGATACTGCTCAGCGAATCGGAAATGCCCCGCCATTGGTACAACATCATTGCCCACATGCCCAATCAGCCGGCACCTCCCATGGACCCCTCCACCGGTCAGCCAGCGGCTCCCGAAAAACTGGCACGGATTTTTGCCCCCCAGCTGCTGGAGCAGGAAATGGGGCAAGGCGGCGCGTACATTGAGATTCCTGAAGAAGTCTTCGACACCTACCGCATCTGGCGTCCAGCACCCCTGATCCGTGCCACCGAGCTGGAAAAACTGCTGGATACCCCCGCCAAAATTTACTACAAATACGAAGGCGTATCGCCAGCCGGCTCCCATAAACCCAATACCGCCATTCCCCAGGTCTATTACAATAAGCTCAACGGCATCAAGCGCATCGCCACCGAAACCGGAGCGGGCCAGTGGGGCACCTCCATCGCCTTTGCCACCCAGCGCTTCGGCCTGGAGTCCATCATTTACATGGTGAAAGTCAGCTATGAGCAGAAACCCTACCGCAAGGCCATGATGGAAATGTGGGGCGGCAAGGTGATCCCCTCGCCCTCAACCACCACCGCCTGTGGCCGGGCCATGCTGGCAGAAGACCCCGACTCCAACGGCAGCCTGGGAGGCGCCATCTCCGAAGCCCTGGAAGACACCCTCTCCCGCGAGGACACCCGTTACTGCCTCGGCAGCGTGCTCAACCACGTGGCCCTGCACCAGACCATCGTGGGCGAAGAGTCCATCAAGCAGATGGAAAAAGCCGGCGACTACCCTGACATCGTCATTGGCTGTGCCGGTGGTGGCTCCAACCTGGCGGGCATCGCCTTCCCCTATATCCGCGAGAATATGCTCAGCGCCAGGAAAACCGAAATCATCGCCGTTGAACCCACCGCCTGCCCCACCCTGACCAAAGGCACCTACACCTACGACTTTGGCGATGTGGCCCAGCTCACCCCCCAGCTGAAAATGTACACCCTCGGCTCCAAATTCATGCCCGCCGGCATCCACGCCGGAGGACTGCGCTACCACGGCATGAGCCCCCTGGTCAGCCAGCTCTACCACGAAGGCTACATGAAAGCCGAAGCCTATAACCAGCTGGAGTGCTTTGAAGCCGCCGCCATGTTCGTGCGCACCGAAGGCATCCTGCCCGCCCCCGAATCCAGCCACGCCATCAAAGCCGCCATCGTCCAGGCCCTCAAAGCCAAAGAAGAAGGCACCTCGAAAACCATCCTCTTCAACCTCAGCGGCCATGGACACTTTGACATCGCCTCCTATGAGAAGTACTTCCAGGGCGAGCTGATCGCCTACGAACACCCCGAAGCCGAGATTGCCAAGTCGCTGGGGAGATAAGGGCTGAAGATTCAGGGAAGAGAAGAGTATTCTCACGCCAAGCCCACCAAGGCACCAAGAAAAAGCAGGGAGAAAAGGGTCTGTTGACCGCGAATAAACACGAATGAACACAAATTCAGAAGAGTGGAAGAAACCTCTCGCCCGTTCGCTGCGCTCACCGGGGGCCGCTTTTGCGCACCTTTTGGCGGGTCAAAAGGTGCAAAGTACTTTTTGAAGAGTGAAATATCTCATTATAAAAGCTCAACGCTCCGTTGAAAGGAACTCCATGTTAACCAAACGAATCATCCCCTGCCTCGATGTGGACAAGGGGCGGGTGGTCAAGGGTATAAACTTCGTCAACCTGGTGGATGCCGGTGATCCGGTGGAGGTGGCCCGTCGCTACGATCTGGCGGGGGCTGATGAGGTGACGTTTCTCGATATCACGGCTTCCAGCGATGCCCGTGGCATTCTGCTGGATGTGGTGCGCCGCACGGCGGATCAGGTCTTCATCCCTTTGACGGTGGGTGGTGGCGTGCGGGAGCTGGAGGATATCCGCCAGCTGCTCAACGCCGGTGCCGACAAGGTGAGTATCAACACGGCGGCGGTGAAAAATCCCGAATTCGTGCGCGCTGCCAGTGAGCGTTTCGGCAGTCAGTGTATTGTGGTGGCTGTCGATGGCAAGCGGGTGGGAGACCACTGGGAGATTTTTACCCACGGTGGGCGCAATGCCACGGGTATCGACGCGGTGGAGTGGTGTCAGCGCATGGAATCCTACGGTTGCGGCGAGATTCTGCTGACCAGCATGGACTGTGACGGCACCAAGAATGGCTACGACCTGGAGTTTACCCGGGCGGTTTCCACGGCGGTGGGCATTCCCGTCATTGCCAGTGGTGGCGTGGGTAACCTGGAGCATATCTATGATGGTTTTGTGGAGGGCAAGGCCGATGCGGCCCTGGCGGCTTCCATCTTCCACTTCGGCATGTACACCATCGGCGAGGCCAAGGAGTATCTTGATCGCCGTGGCATTCCCGTGCGTCTGCCCCGTCCATGTGGCGCATAGAGGGCAAGCGCTACATTGGCCTGAATGAATACTTCCGTTTCCACTTCGGCACCAGGGTCTACAAGGTGCCGGTGGATGCGGGTTTTTCCTGTCCCAATCGCAAAAGTCGTCAGCAGGGCGGCTGTGTCTACTGTTCCCCTTCCGGCAGTGCGGCGGCCATTGCTGCCGAGCATGATTCCATCACCGAACAGGTGCAGCGGTCCATTGCCTCTCTGCGTCGCCGCCACAAGGCGCGCAAATTCCTGGCCTACTTTCAGGCTTATTCCAATACTCACGCGCCGGTGGATGAGCTGCGCCTGCTCTATGACCGGGTGCTGTCTCTGAGCGAGGACTTCATCGGCCTGTCCATCGGTACCCGTCCCGACTGCATGGACCATGAGCGCCTTGATCTGCTGGAGTCCTACCAGCGCCGGGGCTGCGAGCTGTGGGTGGAGTACGGGGTGCAGAGCCTGAAGGAGGAGTCCCTGGAGTTTATTCGCCGGGGCCACGATGTGGATACGGCTCTGCGGGCTATCGAGGCGACCCGCCGGCGGGGAATCAAGGTGTGTGCTCATGTGATCTTCGGCCTGCCCACGGAGAGCCTGCTGGAGAGTGTCGAGGGGGTGAGGCGGCTGGGAGAGCTGGGCATCGACGGAATCAAGATCCACATGCTGCATATTATGGAGGGTACGGAGCTGGCCCGTATGTATCGTCAGCATCCTTTTCTCTTGCCGACTCTTGAGGAGTATGCCGATGCGGTTGCGCAGGCTATCGGTGCTCTGCCTTCGGGCTGCATTCTCCACCGTCTGACGGGTGATGCTTCGTCGCGGGAGCAACTGGTGGCTCCAGCCTGGATTGAAAAAAAACAGCGGGTGCTTGACGCCATCGACAACTCCATGGCCCGCAAAGGAATATCGCAGGGCGATTGTCTGTTGTAGTGGTAATGTGGTGTGATTTTGAGACGCGCCTGAGACTTTCAACTCTCCATAACTGCCAGTATTTCAATGGGTTATACTTCCGTTCTTCGCAAATCCCCATGGATTCTTGGCCACGGAATGTGGCGTTTTTTTTGGTTGTCCGGTAGCAGGCAAGATGATAGTATTTCCTTCCTTTGAGGGAACAAGGGGCAGGCCGATGGGCTTGCCCCTTTATTTACCTTATCTTCTGCTACTGGGCAGGGAATTCACCACGGAGGAGAGAAGTCATGACGGTAGAGACGCGGAAAGTATCACTGACGGAGACGGCGGAAACAGTTCTGCAGCGACGCTATTACCTCAAGGATGCCCAGGGTCATCCCGTGGAAAACTGGGAAAAACTCTGCCGCCGGGTGGCCAACGCGGTAGCGCTGCCTGATCGCGAACTGGATGATTACGAGGAAGTTCGCGATCATTTCTTCTCCCTTATATACAGTCTGGATTTTCTGCCCAACTCTCCGTGCCTGATGAATGCCGGAACCGGCATTGGCCAGCTCTCGGCCTGCTTTGTTCTGCCTGTGGAAGATTCCATGGAGGGGATTTTTACGGCGGTCAAGAACGGCGCTCTCGTGCACAAAACCGGTGGTGGCACTGGCTACTCCTTCTCGCGTCTGCGCCCCAGGAACGCCACAGTCAGCTCCACCCAGGGTGTGGCCAGCGGTCCCCTGAGCTTCGCGGCGGTGTTTGACGTGGCGACGGAAACCATCAAGCAGGGTGGCAAGCGCCGTGGTGCCAACATGGGGGTCATGCGCGTTGACCATCCCGATATCATGGATTTTATCTGCGCCAAGGAAGATCAGACGCGCTTTAATAACTTCAATTTCAGTGTGGCCATTACTGATGAGTTCATGCAGGCCCTCTATGACGAGCGGGAGTACGCGCTGGTTGATCCGGTCACCAAGGAGATCGTCAGTTCCCTCAATGCCCGCACGGTCTTCGACAAGATTGTAGACCTGGCCTGGCACAATGGTGAGCCGGGGGTACTCTTCATCGATGCGGCCAACCGTGCCAACCCGACTCCCCAGCTGGGCGAGTTTGAGGCCACCAACCCCTGTGGCGAGCAGTGGCTGCTGCCCTATGAGAGCTGTAACCTGGGCTCCATCAACCTGGGGAACTTCGTGGAGGGTGGCCGTGTTGACTACGATCGCCTGGCCAGGACAACCCGTCTGGCGACGCGCTTCCTGGATAATGTGATTGACTGCAATGTCTTCCCGATTCCCGAGATCAAAGAGATGACCATGAAGACCCGCAAGATCGGCCTGGGTATCATGGGCATGCACGATATGCTGATTCAGATGGGGCTTTCCTATGCTTCCAATGAAGGGCGCAAGCTGTGCGCCGAGGTGATGAAGTATATTCGCACCATCTCCGAGGAGACTTCCATTGAGCTGGCCAAGGTCAAGGGGCCCTTTCCGGCATTCGACCCGGCAATCAATACCTATACGCCCCGACGCAATGCCGCCCTTACGTCCATTCAGCCTACGGGAACGGTTTCCATGATCGCTGACTGCGCCAGTGGCTGCGAGCCTTACTTCTCCATTGTCATGGTCAAGCACGTTATGGATGGCGACAAGCTGTTGATGGTCAACAAGCATTTTGAGGAAATTGCCCGCGCGGAGGGCTTCTACTCCACCGAGCTCATGGCCCGCGTGGCCGACAGTGGCACCGTGGTGGGGCATGAAGAGATTCCGGTGAAGTGGCAGGAGATCTTCTGCACGGCCCAGGATATCACGCCTTCCGATCACATTCAGATGCAGGGAATCCTGCAGCAGAGCGGAGTGGACAGCTCCATCAGCAAGACCATCAATATGCCCAACACGGCCACCAAGGAAGATGTGCGCCTGGCGTACCTCATGGGCTATGAAATGGGCTGTAAGGGCCTGACGGTGTATCGTGATGGCTCGCGCGATGGGCAGGTGCTCAATACGAAGTCCGCTTCGGAGGCGTCCCAGAAGGAGGCCATGGTCAACTCCCAGGGCCTTATCGGCAAGCAGGGCCTGCCTGATGAACTGAGCGCCAAGCGCTACCGCCTCAAGGACCCCGACCATAATAATGTCTACATTATTATATGCTTCGATGAGAACGAGAAGCCCATGGAGGTCTTCGCCAAGTTCCCCTTTGAGAATCGCATTGACCTCAAGGACAAGTCCACCATGTGGACCACCACCTGCCGCCTGGTCTCCCTGGCGCTGCGCTACAACATTCCCATGGAAGAGATCATCAAGCAGCTGGACCGCTCCAGCGGTCATATGCTGGATCTGCCTGCTCAGCTGGGCAAGCTGCTGAAGTCGTTTATGGCGGGAACCCAGAATGGTTTCCACAGCAAGTGCGCCGATTGCGGCGGCATGCTGGCCTTTGAAGAGGGCTGCGAAACCTGCCACAGCTGTGGCTACAGCAAGTGCTCCTGATGGGCTCCGGTGGATGAGCCATGGGGTATAAAAATCTCCAGTCGTGTGTGGCGGATCTGGAACGCCATGGAATGCTGATTCGCATTGATGAGCCTCTCAGCCTGAATATGGAGGTTGGTGCTGTGCAGCGTCGGGTCTATGCCGCTGGCGGTCCGGCCTTGCTTTTCACCAATGTAAAGGAGACGGCGTTTCCCCTGCTGGGCAACCTCTTTGGTACCCTGGAGCGTACCCGCTGGATTTTTCGGGATACGCTGGATGTCATAGAGAGCCTGGTGCGGTTGAAGCTTCACCCCATGGAGGCTCTGCGGCATCCGCTGAAATTTCGTGGCGCGCCCATGGGGGCGCTGCATCTTCTGCCCCGCCGTGTATCCGGGGGGCCGGTGCTTGATTGCATCATTTCCTCTTCCGAGCTGCCGCAGCTGGTTTCCTGGCCCCGTGATGGCGGAGCGTTTATCACGCTGCCCCAGGTCTACTCGGAGAGCCTGCAGAGCCCTGGCCTGCGGGGTGGCAACCTGGGGATGTACCGGGTGCAGATCTCCGGCAATGAGTATTCCCCCGATCGTGAAATGGGAGTGCACTACCAGATACACCGCGGTATCGGAGTGCACCACCGTGAAGCCGTAGAGCGGGGTGTGCCTCTGCCGGTCAATATATTCGTGGGGGGAGCGCCTTCCATGACCATGGCTGCGGTTATGCCTCTTCCGGAAGGTATGCCGGAACTCTCCTTTGCCGGGCTGCTCGGTGGCCACCGCGTACCAATGGTTACACGGGCTGGAGGCCTGCCCTTTCCCGCCCAGGCGGATTTTGTGATCCGAGGGACCATTGATCCGGCCAAGGTAAAGCCCGAAGGCCCCTTTGGCGACCACCTGGGCTACTACAGCCTTGTGCACGACTTTCCGGTTCTTGATATCAAGGAGATCTTCTGTCGTCGCGATGCCATCTGGCCCTTTACGACGGTGGGGCGCCCTCCCCAGGAGGACACCTCCTTTGGTACCTTTATCCACGAACTCACCGGTGAGTTGATCCCGACGGTGCTCCCGGGTATCTGCGAGGTCCATGCCGTTGACGCGGCGGGAGTACATCCGCTGCTGCTGGCCATAGGCAGCGAGCGCTATACTCCCTATAATCCCCTGAGTGAACCCCAGGAGCTGCTCACGCAGGCTAATGCCATTCTCGGCCATGGCCAGCTGTCGCTGGCGAAGTTTCTGTTTATCGCTGCCCGCGAGGATAATGCCGACCTTGATACCCACAATATCCGCGAGTACTTCACCCATGTCCTGGAGCGCGTTGACTGGCGTCGGGACGTGCACTTCCAGACCATGACGACTATAGATACCCTCGACTATACCGGTCACGGACTCAATCGCGGTTCAAAGGTGGTTATCGCGGCTGCCGGAGCGCCACGGCGCAGCCTTGAGGGCACGCTGCCCGCCCAGATGGAGCTTCCGGCAGGGTTCAGGCGCCCTACCGTGGCCATGCCAGGCATTCTCGTGATCAGTGGGCCTGCCTGCGCTGCTCGAAAGAAGCAGGGAGGTGATCCTGATATCAAGGAGCTCTGCCGCGTGCTGCGGGAGCACCCGCTGCCCGAAGCCTGCGCCATGGTTGTCGTGGTTGATGACAGTGAGTTTGCCGCCCGTACCGAAGAGAATTTCCTCTGGGTTACCTTTACCCGCTCAAATCCGGCCACGGATATCTATGGAGTGGGCGCCTTTACTGAGAGCAAGCACTGGGGATGCACCGGCCCATTGATTATTGACGCGCGTACCAAGGCGGGACATGCGCCTGGCCTGGAGGAAGACCCTGCTGTGACCAGACGGGTTGAAGAGCTGGCGGCACAAGGTGGCCCTTTATTTCAGGTAATTTAGTTGACACTTTGGGCAAGTTGTTGGATAACAGTGCAGACCGTGTTGCACCAGCCTGAACGGGGCGGGGTATGAAAGGCTGCGCAGGTTCCAAAAAAGGATTGACAGCGGGAAACTCCCTGGTATATACCTTGTCTGTTTTGTTTTTGGGCCCAAGTAGCTCAGTAGGTTAGAGTACGTCCTTGGTAAGGACGAGGTCGGCGGTTCGAATCCGCTCTTGGGCTCCACAACGCTGCTATATCAGATTCGCGATATATGGAACGATTATGTACTTGAACATTCGAGGAGGATTTACAGATGGCAAAAGCAAAGTTTGAGCGCACAAAACCGCACGTCAACATAGGTACCATCGGACACGTTGACCACGGAAAGACCACGCTCACTGCTGCGATTACAACGGTCTTGGCTAAAGCTGGCGGTGCTCAGGCCATAGCTTATGACCAGATTGACAAAGCTCCTGAGGAAAAAGAGCGCGGTATCACAATTTCCACGTCACACGTTGAGTATGAGACGGCAAACCGTCACTATGCCCACGTTGACTGCCCCGGTCACGCCGACTACGTAAAGAACATGATCACCGGTGCCGCTCAGATGGACGGCGCTATTCTGGTTGTTTCCGCAGCTGATGGCCCCATGCCTCAGACTCGTGAGCACATCCTGCTGGCCCGTCAGGTTGGCGTTCCCAAGATCGTTGTCTTCCTGAACAAGGCTGACATGGTCGATGACGAGGAGCTGCTTGAGCTGGTTGAGATGGAAGTTCGCGAACTCCTCACCGAGTACGATTTCCCCGGTGACGATACTCCTATCGTTACGGGTTCTGCTCTGCGTGCCCTGGAAGACCCTGAGGGCGACTGGGCTCAGAAAATCCTTGAGCTGATGGCTTCTGTTGACGAATACATCCCGACTCCTGAGCGTGAAACTGACAAGCCCCTGCTGATGCCTGTGGAAGACGTGTTCTCCATTTCCGGCCGTGGTACCGTTGTTACCGGTCGTATTGAGCGCGGTATTGTCAAGGTTGGCGAGGAGATCGAAATCGTTGGTATCCGCGACACCCAGAAGACCGTTGTTACGGGCGTAGAAATGTTCCGCAAGCTGCTGGATCAGGGTCAGGCCGGCGATAACGTTGGTATCCTGCTGCGCGGCGTGAAGCGTGACGATGTTGAACGTGGTCAGGTTATCGCCAAGCCAGGTTCCATTACTCCTCACACCCAGTTTGAAGGCGAAATCTACGTTCTGACCAAGGAAGAAGGCGGACGTCACACTCCGTTCTTCAGTGGATACCGTCCTCAGTTCTACTTCAGAACCACTGACATCACTGGTATCGTAACACTGCCTGAAGGTACTGAGATGGTTATGCCCGGTGATAACCTCAAGGTTACTGGTGAGCTGATCAACCCCATCGCGATGGAAGAAGGCCTGCGCTTCGCTATCCGTGAAGGCGGAAGAACAGTTGGTGCCGGTGTTGTAACCAAGATCCTCAAGTAAACCTGACGGATAAACTATTCCGATAACAGGGGTGCGGTGCTCCGTGGAGAACGCACTCCTTCTTTTTGTGGAGAAAACACCATGCGAGATATTATTACCCTGGCTTGTGAAGTCTGCAAGAACCGCAACTACACAACCACCAAAAACAAGCGTACCATGACAGACAAGCTGGAACTCAAGAAGTACTGCAAGTTTGACCGGAAGCATACGCTGCATCGTGAAACGAAGTAATTGATCTGTTTTTTATGAAGTGGAAAAGAGCGGTACAATGAAAACAGTGGAATTTCTCAAAAGCGTCAAAAGTGAGTTCGGGAAAGTTGTCTGGCCGAAGAAGGATGAAGTCAAGGGCATGACACTGGTGGTACTGGTGCTGGTGGCCTTTATGACAGTGTACTTCGGTGCGCTGGATGCCGTGTTTTCCCGGATGATTTCACTGCTTATCGGATAATTCCTCAAGGAGACACGCTCAATGGCACTTTCTTGGTACGTGATACATGCATATTCCGGGTACGAGAACAAGGTACAGGAAGCTCTCGAGGAGCGGGTCAGCAGCCTTGGGCTTCAGGATAAGATCACTCAGATCCTGATTCCCACGGAAAATGTTGCCGAGTACAAGGGGGGCAAGAAGAAAATTGTCACCCGCAAGCGATACCCCGGGTACGTGTATGTGCAGATGGAGATGGACAAGACCACCTGGCACGTGGTGAAAAACATTCCCAAGGTGACCGGCTTTATTGGCGGGAACAAGCCTGTGGCTATTCACGACTCTGAAGTGCAGAAGCTGATTGAGTCTGACAAGCGACTGGTGGAACCGAAGGTGGAGTTTGTTGAACGGGATCCAGTGGAAGTGGTCGAAGGGCCATTCCACGGGTTTAATGGCGTGGTTACTCACGTCGATCACGAGCGCAAGCGGGTGAAGGTGAACGTGAGCATATTTGGCCGCGAAACCCCCGTTGAGTTCGAGTACACGCAAATTCAGAAGATATAAATTGACATACAGGTAGTCCCAGGGGGCTACACGGAGGCAAAATTATGGCCAAAAAAGTAATTGGCGAAATCAAGCTGCAAATTCCTGCCGGTGGAGCAAATCCTGCCCCTCCCGTAGGTCCCGCCCTCGGTCAGAAGGGCGTGAACATCATGGCATTCTGTAAGGAGTTCAACGCCAAGACAGAAAGCCAGAAGGGGATGATTATCCCCGTTGTCATCACGGTTTTTGAAGATCGCTCATTCACCTTTATCACCAAGACTCCTCCCGCCGCGATTCTGCTCATGAAGGCTGCCGGACTTGACAAGGGTTCAGCGGAGCCCAACAAGAACAAGGTTGGCAAGGTGACCAAGGCTCAGGTACAGGAAATCGCTCAGCTGAAGATGCCTGACCTGAACGCTCACACGCTTGAAGCGGCAATCGCAACAATCGAAGGCTCAGCGCGTAGCATGGGCCTGGTGGTGGAGGAGTAATCAATGGGAAAGAAATTTAACGCAGCTGTTGCGAAAGTAGATAAAGACAAGCGCTATACCCTGGAAGAAGCACTGGAGCTCTGTAAGTCGCTGGCATTTGCCGGGTTTTCCGAGAGCGTGGATGTGGCAGTTAACCTTGGGGTCAATCCCCGTCACGCCGATCAGATTGTTCGCGGCAGCGTGAGCCTGCCCCACGGCACCGGCAAGGACGTTCGCGTTCTGGTTTTTGCCAAAGGGGAAAAAGAAAAGGAAGCGCGTGATGCCGGAGCGGATTACGTGGGTTCTGATGACCTGGCCCAGAAGATCACGGGTGGCTGGCTGGAGTTTGACAAGGCAGTGGCCACGCCTGACCTGATGGGTCTTGTGGGGAAACTGGGTCGTATCCTGGGGCCGCGCAGCCTGATGCCGAACCCCAAGCTGGGAACGGTTACCTTTGACGTGGCGAAGGCCGTCAAAGACCTGAAAAGTGGTATGATCGAGTATCGCACCGATAAAGCTGGAATTATCCATGCTCCTGTCGGGAAAGTGAGCTTTGAGCTTGACATGCTGCGTGAAAACGTGTTAGCTATTGTGGATGCCTTGATTAAGGCGAAGCCCGCTACCGCGAAAGGAACCTATGTTCGCGGGATCACCCTTTCAAGCACCATGGGTCCAGGGATCCGGCTTGATGTGAACGCGGTGCTCCAGAATCGATAATCTGATATCGCAGAACCAGGTGCGCAGTTCTTAATAGCGTAAGCTGCCTGGGGAGATGTCATCAATATAACATTGATGCCTCCATGCGTATGCATAGGAGGCATTTCTTATGGAGTGTGTTACTTGAAAACAGAAACTTTGGAAAAGAAGCAGAACGTCGTCAGCCTTGTGGCTCAGAAAATTGAGCAGAGCGCTGGTGTTATTCTGTGTAATTATTCCGGATTGACCGTTAAGGGTGCTGATGAATTTCGGAGTGAGCTGCGCAAGCTGGGTGCTGGCTACGGTGTTGTGAAAAATACCATGCTGCGTCGGGCGCTGCCGGATGTGGAAGGACTCGATGAGCATCTGCATGGGACCACTGGCGTGGTGTATACCGGTGACGACTTTGCCGCTGCTGCCAAGTACGTCAGCGAGTTTTCCACCAAGTCCAAGGAAGTTATTACCATCAAGTGTGGTGTGATGGATGGCGCGGTGCTCAGCCAGGCTGATGTCGTCGCTATCAGTAAGCTTCCCTCCCGCGAAGTGCTGCTGGCAAAACTGCTCGGAACGCTCAACGCGCCTATCACAAACTTCGTCGGCGTTCTGGCTGGCGTGCCTCGCAAGTTTCTCTATGCGCTTAACGCGGTCAAAGAGAAAAAAGAGCAGGAATAAACGATTCTGTGAGTCAAATGCCTTAATCGCTGCATAAGCGTTTATTGATAAGATAATATACCCTGGAGGATATTCATGGCTATCAGCAAAGAAGATTTCATTTCTTACCTCGAAAACATGAGCGTTCTGGAGCTGGCTGAACTGGTAAAGGAACTTGAAGAGAAGTTCGGTGTTTCCGCTGCTGCTCCTGTGGCTGTCGCTGCTGCCGGACCTGCTGCCGGACCTGCTGCTGCAGAAGAGGAAAAGACTGAGTTCGACGTTATCCTGGTCAACGCCGGTGAGAAGAAAATTAACGTCATCAAAGTTGTACGCGAAGTAACCGGTCTGGGCCTCAAAGAAGCCAAGGATCTGGTAGAAGGCGCTCCCAAGGCAGTTAAAGAAGGCGTGAGCAAGGATCAGGCCAACGAACTGAAGGCGAAACTTGAAGAAGCCGGTGCCAAGGTAGAAGTAAAATAAGTGTTACTGCACTTTTAAGTTGAATGCCTTATGCGGCACAGGGGATGCGGCGGAAGCCGTCGCTCCCCCTGTGCTTGTTTGTGCTTGTAAAATTTGCCCAAACTGTTCATACTCACAGGTTGGCGCATAATGTGACAGGGAACGTTGTTCCTGATGTGATTCCCCCAACCCCATACCGTAACAGCAGGGAGTTACCATGGCGTTTGCTCAACAGCAAAATCGCAAAGTGACCTTTCGGAAACGGCACAACTTTTCCCGTATCCCCAATATTCTGGATATACCGGATCTGAATGCCATTCAAAAAGAATCATATGTAAAATTTCTTCAAATGGGCAAGGATTTCCAGCAGCGCAGTGACATGGGTCTCGAGGCGGTCTTTCGCAGCGTGTTCCCTATTCAGGACTACAATGAAACCGCCCAGTTGGAATATATCAGCTACTCCCTGGGAGAGCCGAAATATAATGTCAATGAGTGTCAGGATCGTGGTGCCACCTTCGCGGCTCCTGTCAGGATCAAGGTCCGCCTGGTACTCTTTGAGCGGGAAGGGTCAGCTGCGCCCGGCGAGCGTCCGGTCAAGGATGTCAAGGAGCAGGAAGTCTATCTGGGAGAACTCCCCCTGATGACCGACAAGGGGACCTTTATTATCAACGGCATTGAGCGGGTTATTGTCAGCCAGCTTCACCGTTCACCTGGTGTCTTTTTTGAAGACGATGGTGGCAAGGGCGGTGCCAATGCCAAGGTGATCTACTCTGCGCGTATCATACCCTATCGTGGCTCCTGGATGGATTTTGAATTTGATGCCAAGGATATCCTCTATGTCCGCATCGACAAGAAACGCAAGTTTCCGGCCACGGTTGTGCTCAAGGCACTGGGGTACAGCGAACGCGATATTCTCAGCCACTTCTACACCAATGAAACCATCCGCGTCAGTGAGGATGGTTCGGTTGAGAAACTGACCGACCTGGCAAATCTTTATAATCAGAAACTGATGCAGGATATCCTTCACCCTGAAAGTGGTGAGGTGCTGGTAAAGGCTGGACACAAGATAACCCGCGGCAATATTCGTAAGCTCACCAACGCCAATGTGCAGAGTATCCGGCTCGATCGCATGGAGGTAGTGCGTGACACGTCCTACTTCGCCGAAGATATTTACGATCCCTCCAGTGGCGAACTGCTTGCCTCCATTAACCAGCCTGTCACCGATGATATCTACGACCTGCTGCTTGAACGAGGGGTGCGCGAATTCGCCATTCTCTTTATCGACAATATCAAAAGTGATACCTCCATACGCGACACCCTGGCGGCTGACAGCAAGGTGACTTCGGCGGAAGAAGCTCTTATCGAGATATTCCGCAAGATGCGTCCAGGTGAGCCTCCCACGGTAGAAGCGGCTACACAGCTGTTTGACAACCTGTTCTTTGTCGCCAAGCGGTATGATCTCAGCCGCGTCGGGCGTCTGAAAATCAACCGTCGCCTCGGTCTTGAAGTTCCCATGGATGTCACTACCCTGACCCGTGAGGATATTCTGCAGGTCGTCAAGACCCTCTCCGATATCAAGAACGGAAAAGGTTCCGTCGACGATATCGACCACCTCAGCAACCGACGCATCCGCAGCGTGGGCGAGCTGCTGGAAAACCAGTTCCGCATCGGCCTGGTCCGCATGGAGCGCACGGTGAAGGAGCGCATGAGCATTCAGGATCTTTCGGAGCTTTCGCCCCAGGAACTCCTGAACTCCAAGCCCATCGTGGCTTCCATTAAGGAATTTTTCGGTTCTTCCCAGCTCAGTCAGTTTATGGATCAGACAAATCCCCTGGCCGAAATCACGCACAAGCGCCGGCTCTCGGCCCTTGGTCCTGGTGGTCTGACCCGTGAGCGGGCGGGTTTTGAGGTGCGTGACGTTCACACCACGCACTATGGACGTATCTGCCCCATCGAAACTCCGGAAGGCCCGAACATCGGTCTGATAACCTCTTTGGCAACCCATGGACGTATCAACGAGTATGGGTTTATCGAAACGCCTTACCGGAAGGTTGAGAAGAAAAAGGTAACCACGCAGATCGATTATCTCAGCGCCATTGACGAGTATGGTCAGATCATCGCCCAGGCCAACGAGCCCCTCGACAAGGGCAACTGCTTTGTCAACGAGCTGGTTTCCGCCCGTGATGAGGGTGAATTCGTTATGACCGAAGCGGAGAATATCACTTACATGGACGTTGCACCGGTACAGATGGTGTCTGTGGCCGCCGGCCTGATTCCCTTCCTGGAGAACGATGACGCCAACCGCGCTCTGATGGGATCAAACATGCAGCGTCAGGCAGTTCCCCTGCTGCGCACCCAGTCGCCTCTGGTCGGAACCGGCCTTGAGCGCAAGGTGGCTGTTGACAGCGGCGCTGCCATAACGGCTACCCGTGGCGGTACCATTGTCAGCGTTGAAGCGGACAAGATCATTGTCCACGTCAATGAGAGCGAAATCGCTCCCGGCGAAGGTCGCGTTGATATCTACAACCTCATCAAGTTCCGACGCTCCAACCAGAATACCTGCATCAACCAGACGCCCATCGTATTCCCGGGCGATCAGGTCAAGGCGGGCGATGTCATCGCCGATGGTCCGGCCACCGAGTCTGGTGATCTGGCCCTTGGCAAGAACGTGGTTGTCGCCTTCATGCCTTGGATGGGCTACAACTTCGAGGACTCCATCCTCATCTCCGAACGCGTGGTGCTGGAAGATGTCTATACTTCCATTCATATCGAGGAATTTGACGTGGAAGCCCGTGACACCAAACTGGGTCCGGAAGATATCACCCGCGATATTCCCAACGTGGGTGAGGACGCCCTCAAGGATATCGATGACTCCGGTATCATCCGCATAGGCGCGGAAGTGAAAGCCGGCGATATCATGGTGGGGAAAGTGACTCCCAAGGGGGAGACGCAGCCAACACCTGAAGAAAAGCTCCTGCGGGCGATCTTCGGCGAGAAGGCCGGTGAGTTCCGCGACGCATCCCTGACCGTACCCCCCGGTATTGAGGGGACCATCGTCGACGTGAAGGTCTTCACCCGTCGCGGTACGGAAAAAGACGACCGCGTCAAGGATATCGAGGAAGAAGAAATCAAGAAGCTGGAAGTCGACTATCAGGATGAGTGCACCCTTATCCGCAAGGAGCGCCTCAACAAGATACGTCGCCTGCTGGTCGGCAAAAAGCTCGCAGACGACCTGGTGCTGCGTGGCAAGATACTTGGACGCGAAGGGGAAGCCATCACCATGGAAATGGTGGAAAAGCTCACCCTCAACGAACTGCTGGAAACCCCCGTTGAAGACAGCGAAGGATTTATCCGCAAGGCCGAGTCCATCCGTGAAATTATGGAAGAGCAGCTGGAAAAAACCCACGAGATGTACACGGAGAAAAAATCCCGTGTCAACATGGGCGACGATCTGCCTCCCGGGGTCTTTAAAATGGTCAAGGTCTATGTTGCCGTCAAGCGTAAGCTGAAAGTCGGCGACAAGATGGCCGGGCGCCACGGCAACAAGGGTGTTGTTTCCCGCATCCTGCCCCAGGAAGACTTGCCCTATCTGCCAGACGGAACCCCCGTTGACATCGTGCTCAACCCCCTGGGCGTTCCCTCCCGTATGAACGTGGGGCAGATTCTTGAAACCCACCTGGGCTGGGCCGCCAAGGCCCTGGGTATGCACGTTGCCACCAACGTGTTCGATGGCGCCAATGAAGGCGATATCAAGGAACTCCTGCGCAAGGCCTATGATGGCAATGACACCGGTCAGACCGATCTCTACGACGGACGTACCGGCGAGAAATTTGACCAGCCGGTGACCGTGGGCGTCATCTACATGCTGAAGCTGCACCACCTGGTTGACACCAAAATTCACGCCCGCAGCACAGGGCCGTACTCGCTGGTTACCCAGCAGCCCCTGGGCGGTAAGGCGCAGTTCGGCGGACAGCGATTCGGGGAAATGGAAGTCTGGGCCCTTGAGGCCTATGGAGCCTCCCACTGTCTGCAGGAGCTGCTCACCGTGAAGTCGGATGATGTCAACGGACGTACCAAGATGTACGAGGCTATCGTCAAAGGGGAAAACACCCTGACACCTGGCCTGCCTGAGTCCTTTAACGTACTGGTGAAGGAACTGCAGTCTCTGTGCCTTGATGTGGAGCTTATCTCCACGGACGAGGCGGTGGAAGTTGAAGCCGGCGAAAGCAGTGAAGTGCTGACGGAAGAGTCAGGCGAGTAAGTCCTTTTGAAGACCTTATACAGCGGTTGGCGTAACGACGCCGAACCAGGATATGCTGGAGGAAACCTTGGATATCCGAGCCATGAATGAAAAGAAAGCCTTGCCCTTTTTCGATGCCATACAGATACGCCTGGCATCGCCGGAGAAGATACGCTCCTGGTCCCACGGTGAGGTGACCAAGCCTGAGACGATCAACTACCGCACGTTCAAGCCGGAGAAGGATGGCCTTTTCTGTGCGAAAATCTTCGGCCCTGTGAAGGACTGGGAGTGTAACTGCGGAAAATACAAGCGTATGAAGCACCGTGGCATTGTGTGCGAAAAGTGTGGCGTGGAAGTAATCCAGTCCAAAGTTCGTCGCGAGCGCCTCGGCCATATTGAGCTGGCGTGCCCAGTCAGCCACGTATGGCTTTTCAAGGGCTTGCCCAGCCGTATTGGTACCATCCTGGATATGACCCTGCGCGATCTGGAAAAGGTTCTGTACTTTGAGGAGTACATTGTCCTCGATCCCATGCAGACACCCCTCGAAGAGAAACAGCTCCTCTCGGAAGAGGCCTACTACAATGCCGTCGAAGAGTTCGGCTATGGTTCCTTTGTCGCCGACATGGGAGCGGAGGCCATTCGCGAGATGCTGCGCAAGCTGGATCTGGACCTGCTGGCCATTGAGCTGCGCCAGGATCTGCAGGATGCCACGTCCGTGCAGAAAATCAAAAAACTGACCAAGCGCCTGAAAGTGGTGGAGGCATTCCGCAAAAGCGGCAACAAGCCCGAGTGGATGATCCTGGAAGTCATTCCGGTCATCCCCCCCGAGCTGCGCCCCCTGGTTCCCCTGGATGGCGGACGTTTTGCCACCAGTGATCTGAACGATCTCTACCGGCGCGTCATCAATCGTAACAACCGCCTCAAGCGCCTGATGGAGCTGCAGGCACCGGATATCATTATCCGCAACGAAAAGCGCATGCTGCAGGAAGCGGTAGACGCCCTCTTTGACAATGGCAAGCGTGGACGCGTTCTGCGCGGCCCCAACAAGCGTCCCCTGAAATCTCTGTCCGATATGCTCAAGGGCAAGCAGGGTCGTTTCCGTCAGAACCTTCTGGGTAAGCGGGTTGACTACTCGGGCCGCTCCGTTATCGTTGCCGGCCCCGAGCTGAAGATGTGGCAGTGCGGTCTGCCCAAGAAGATGGCGTTGGAGCTTTTCAAGCCATTTATCTTCCAGAAGCTGGAGCAGAAAGGCTATGCCGCTACCATCAAAAGTGCCAAGAAGATGGTGGAAAAGAATCGCCCCGAAGTATGGGATATCCTGGAAGAGGTTATCCGCGAGCATCCCGTGATGCTCAACCGTGCACCAACCCTGCACCGCCTTGGTATCCAGGCTTTTGAGCCGGTGCTGATCGAGGGCAAGGCCATCCAGCTGCACCCGCTGGTATGTACCGCCTTCAACGCCGACTTTGACGGTGACCAGATGGCGGTTCACGTGCCCCTCTCCACCGAGGCGATCCTTGAAGCGCGCATTCTGATGCTCGCCTCCAACAACATCCTGTCTCCGGCGAGCGGCAAACCGATTACCGTACCCACACAGGACATTGTTCTGGGGTGCTATTACATGACCCGTGAAAAGCGCAATGCCCGTGGCGAAGGCATGGCCTTTGGTTCTGTGGAGGAAGTGGAAACCGCGTACTCCCTGAACAAGATTGATCTGCACGCCAAGATTACCTGCCGTCTGAATGGCGGTCGCTTTGAAACCACCGTCGGGCGCGTTCTCTTTTCCCAGTGCCTGCCGGAGAACATGGGCTTTGAACTGATCAACAAAACCCTCAACAAGAAGGTACTGCTTGCCATCGTCGAGCGTTGCTACCGTGAAAACGGCAATGCTCAGACTGTTCTCTTCCTTGATCGCCTCAAGGAAATGGGCTACCGCTATGCCACCAAGGCCGGTATTTCTGTCTGCCTTGACGACATGCGTATTCCCGATAACAAGCAGGCCCTGGTGGAAAAGGGCATCAATGAAGTTGCCGAAGCCAACATCAAGTACCAGGAGGGTATCAGTACCTTCGGCGAGAAGTACAACCGCACCATTGGTATCTGGTCCGATATCACCGAGAAAATCGCAGACGAGATGATGAAGGCTCTGGGCAGCGAAGGTGGGGATGCCTCCTCAGCCAACCCCCGTGAGCGCAACTTCAACTCCATCTACGTGATGGCTGACTCCGGTGCCCGTGGCTCCAGACAGCAGATGCGTCAGCTGGCCGGAATGCGTGGTCTGATGGCCAAGCCGGATGGCTCCATTATCGAGACGCCCATCATGGCGAACTTCCGCGAAGGGTTGAGCGTTCTGGAATACTTCATCTCCACCCACGGCGCCCGGAAGGGTCTGGCGGATACGGCTCTGAAGACAGCCAACTCCGGTTATCTGACCCGTCGTCTGGTGGATGTGGCCCAGGATGTCATCATCACCGAAGCCGATTGTGGCAGCAACCGTGGCATGGTGATCACCGCCTTCATGGAAGGCAGCACCATTATCGAAAGCATTGGCGAGCGAGTGCTCGGGCGGGTCACCCTCGACGAGGTGGTGGATATCCATGGCGATGTCATCCTGCCCAAGGGCCACCTGATTGACGAAGATGGTGTGCAGCGTATTGAGGAGGCCGGGATTGAGAAAATCCGCGTGCGCTCTGTCATGAACTGCCAGGCCCAGTCCGGCGTATGTGCCCAGTGCTATGGCCGTGACCTTTCCCGTGGCAGCCTGGTCAGCATCGGCGAGGCTGTCGGCGTAGTGGCAGGCCAATCCATCGGTGAACCCGGTACGCAGCTGACCATGCGTACGTTCCACGTTGGTGGTGCTACCAGTCAGAAGGCCGAAGAATCCATGGCTCACGCCAAGGCTTCCGGTACCGTAAAATACATTGACCTGATGACCGTGACCAATCGCGCTGGCAAGACAGTGGCCATGAGCCGTAACGGACTTATGCTGATCCTGGATGAAGGCGGCAATGAAATTGACTCCCACAAGGTGACCTACGGTGCCCACGTACTCGTTGCTGACGGTGCCGCAGTATCCCAGGGGGAAAAGCTGCTGGAATGGGATCCATTTGCTGCGGTGATTATCACCGAAGTCAGCGGTATTGCCAAATTCGGTGACATCGTCGATGGTCAGACCGTTAAGGAAGATGTGGATGCGGTGACGGGCATCAGCCGCCGTACCGTACTTGAACACTCCGAAGAGCGACGCCAGCCCCGGGTGTCCGTCAAGGGCAGCGGAGATGAGACGCTGCGTCGTTACTTCCTGCCCGGTGGCAGTACCATTCAGGTGGCTGAAGGCACGGAAGTGCTTCCCGGTGATATTATCGCCAAGATTCCGAAAGCGGCCACCAAGGCCAAGGACATCACGGGTGGTCTGCCACGGGTTGCCGAGCTCTTTGAAGCCCGCAAGCCCAAGGATCAGGCGATCGTCAGCGAAATAGACGGTATTCTGAATATTGGTGGACTGGTGCGCGGCATGCGCAAGGTCACGGTTCGCAACGATGATACCGGCGAACTGAAGACCTACTCCATCCCCCGTAATCGTTATATCAACTACCTTGACGGTGATATGGTCCGCGCCGGTGACATGATCGTTGACGGTGCCATGGATCCCCATGACATTCTGAGTATCAAGGGCGTCGACGCGGTGCAGGAGTACCTGACCAACGAGATCCAGGAAGTGTACCGATCCCAGGGCGTTGGCATCAATGACAAGCACATCGAAGTGATTATCCGTCAGATGCTCAAGAAGGTGCGCATTACCGATTCCGGTGATTCCGACTTCATGGTTGACGAAGAGCTTGAGTGGTTGAACGTTGAGAACAAGAACCGCGAGCTTGAGCTTGCCGGAAAGCTGCCGGCCAAGTACGATCGCATGCTGCTGGGCATAACCAAAGCCAGTCTGTCCACGGAGTCGTTTATCTCGGCAGCTTCCTTCCAGGAGACGACGCGGGTTCTGACAGAGGCCAGTATCTCCGGTAAGATCGACCACCTCAACGGCCTGAAGGAAAACGTCATCATGGGACGACTGATTCCAGCTGGCACCGGGGTGAAATCAAATAAACGGTTTACGTACAGTAAAACATCCTAAGTCCTGCTGACGGGTCTGTGGTTGACAAGGAAAACAGCGGGCTCTCCTTTCGGGAGATGCCCGCTTGTTTTTTCGACCAGAGGCGCGCAGTGTCAAAGGCAGGCGCCATGCCCAGAATACCGTTGAGAGAGGTTACGTGTGACACCGAAGAAAATTGTTGAAGTATCAGTAATCGGTAAGGATAAAAAGGGCGTTATCGCCACCTTCACATCGCTGCTTTTTGACTGTGGCGTCAATATTGAAGACCTTGAACAGACGGTACGGGAAGACTTCTTCCTGATGCGTGTCAAGGGCGATATCAGCGGTCTGACGGTCAGTCTGACCGGCCTCGAAGGGCTCCTGAGCGAGGCAGCCAAAAAGCTGGACATGGAAGTGTCCCTCAACACCCGGCAGTCCTCCGGCATCAAGCGCATGGCGCTGATGGTCACCAAGGAAGCCCATGCTCCCGAAGCCATTCTCGCGGAAATCAAGGCAGGGCGCATCCAGGCGGAAGTGGCCGTGATGATCGGCAACCGCGAAGAGCTGCGACCGCTCGCCGAGCGCGAGGGAATCCCTTTCTTCTGCTTCAGCTCCAAGATCAAGGAAGAGAACGAGCACAACATTATCGAGCTGCTGCGACAGCCCGAATACAACGTGGATCTGATCGTGCTGGCCCGCTATATGCAAATTCTCTCGCCGGAGTTCACCTTCCGCTATGAAGGGAAAATCATCAATATTCACCCCTCGCTGCTGCCCGCCTATCCAGGAGCCCGTGCGTACCGTCAGGCCTATGACAATGGCTCAACGGTGGCCGGAGCCACCGCCCACTTTGTGACCATGGATCTCGATCGTGGTCCGATCATCTACCAGGAGGCCTTCTACATCGATAAGTCCAGCGATACGCTCCAGGATGTGGTGCGTCGCGGCCAGGATCTGGAGAAGCGCATTCTGTCACGGGCTGTGCGCATGTTTGTGGATGAGGAACTCTATATGCACTGGGGCAAAGTCTACTGGCGCAAATCCCCCTACAACGACGGTACCTGTCCGGAAGTCGGGCATCTTCCTTCGATTTCCTGACAGAAGTGCCGGCTGTTTGGCGGCAGCCACAGAGTGTGGTATCCTCACAACTGCAGGAAAATTGCGCTACGCGCATGACGCGCGCAAGGAGCTGAGTTCTTGTCTTATTTAGTGTATGCCAGAAAATACCGGCCGCGCACCTTCGCTGAAGTTGTCGGTCAGCAGCATATCTCTCGCACCCTGCTCAACTCCATTCGCGGCGGGCGGCTGGCCCATGCGCTGATTTTCAACGGTCCCCGTGGTGTGGGGAAGACCTCCATGGCGCGCATTCTGGCCAAGAGTCTCAACTGCATGGCACCGGTTGAGGGGGAGCCCTGCGGCACGTGTGAAAACTGCGTCGCCATTGATCAGGGAGCCTTTCTTGACGTGGTGGAGATTGATGCCGCTTCCAATCGCGGCATTGATTCCATGAAGACCCTCATTGAAGAGGTCGACTATGCCCCCGCCATGGGGCAGGTCAAGGTCTATATCATCGACGAATTTCACATGCTCACCCGTGAGGCTTTCAACGCTTTTCTGAAAACCCTCGAAGAGCCGCCCCCCCATACCGTGTTTGTGCTGGCGACCACGGATCTGCACAAGGTTAATCCCACCATACTCTCACGCTGCCAGCGTCACGATTTCCGGCGCATACCACGGGATGAGATGGTTCAGGCTCTGGCCCACATCCTGGGTAACGAGGGTATTGCATTTGAGACCGACGCCCTGCAGATCATCGCCACCACCAGCGAGGGCTGCATGCGCGACGCGGAATCCATCCTTGATCGCGTCGTCAGTTACTGTGGTGAACGTATCAGCGCCGCCGATGTCATGGAGCTGGTCGGCATTGCGACCCATGGCATGGTGTTTGGAGTCTTCCAGGCCATTGCCGCTGGCGACCTGCCACGCATACTGACGCTGATTGAACAGGCCAATGAGACCGGCGCCGATATGCGCCAGCTTTGTCGGCAGCTGCTGGAGACAACCCGCCTCGTCTACCTGGCGACCCAGGGCATTATACCCGTGAGTGATGAGGAGTCGGTGGAGCAGCTGCAGCAGCTGGGGAAAGCCTTTGATACCTTGCAGCTCGATGCCATCTACTCCATGCTGCGCGAATGTTTTGTGGAGATCACCCACTCTCCTTTTCCTCAGTACGATCTGGAATTCTGTCTGCTCAAGAGTGCGCGCCTGCTGCCCAGTGTGGAGGTTGAGCGGCTGATCGGCGCTCTGCAGGCTCCTGAACCATCAGTGGTGCCAGCCCCGGCCGCACCTTCCACGGAAAAAAAAACTCTAAAACCAGCTCAGCAACCCCCGCAGACCACGGAAGCACTGCACCGTGAGCTTGTCGGGATTCTTGATGAAACCCATCCTCATGTGGCTGCTTTTCTGCGCCACAGTCGTCTGGAACAGAAGGGCTCACAGCCCGACACCTATATTCTGAAAACGGCTCCATGTAACCACGACCTCATGGGGCAGGACAAACGCGGACTGCTGGCACAGCATATTGCGCAGTTGCTGGGCAGGCCCTGTCAGCTGGAAGTTCAGGTTGAAGCCGCTCCGGATACGCTTGCCAGGCAGGAAGAGCGCCAGCGTACCGATCTGCAGGAGCACTTCCGGCGGGAGCTGATGGGCGATGAAATCTACCAGGGCCTGGTGGAGCGCTTTCAGGGATCACTCATGGACCTGCGGGTTCTGGATGACGCCACGCCACCGGATATTGAAGATGAGAACGACTCGCAAGCGGACCTTCACGGCGAAGGTACTTGAATACCTATGATACACAGGAGAATCACATGAAAGGTTTTGGCGGCGGTATGAATATGCAGGCCATGATGAAGCAGGCTCAGGCCATGCAGGAGAAGATCATGAAACTGCAGGAAGAAGTGGAACAGCAGACCGTGGAGGTCTCTGTTGGTGGAGATGTGGTGCGGGTAGTCGCCAATGGCAAGGGAAAGATCATCTCCATGGAAATTTCGCCGGATATCATCGATCCCTCGGATCCCGAAATGCTGCAGGATATTATTATCTCCGCAGTCAATGAAGCCCAGGAAAAGGCAGCGGCCCACACCCAGGAGCAGATGTCCAAGGTAACCGGAGGAATGAAGCTGCCCGGCTTCATGTAAGCGCCATGTACGCACTTCCCAGTGTAGAGTTGCTGGCGCAGGGGCTGGCGCAGATTCCGGGTATTGGTCAGAAGACCGCTGAGCGATTTGCCCTTGAGGTGGCCGCCATGGCCCCCGCGAAGCGACAGGCCATTGTCCGGGCTTTTGAAGAACTGGAAAACCGTCTGATAGCATGTGATGAGTGTCATACCCTGGCCGAGAGCTCGCCCTGCCCGCTCTGTCGGAACACTTCCCGCAACCGACGGCAGCTGTGTGTGGTGGAGACCTTCCACGATCTCGTGGCCATTGAGAATGCCGGCGTCTATGAAGGCCTCTACCACGTCCTGGGTGGCAAAGTGTCCCCCGTAGCCCACTGCTCTCCCCAGGACCTTTTTCTGCAGACACTTCCGCAGCGCATTCGGGAGCTGGGTGTCGCGGAAGTGATTATTGCCGCCTCCCACACCCCGGAGTCCCGCATCACCATGGAGCTTGTGAAAAGAAGTGTGCTGAGTGCAAAAACAAACACGCAGGTCACTTTTTTCTCCTCACTGTTGCCGGTAGGCGCTCCACTGAGCATTTGTGCAGTTGATATCCTGAAAAAAGCATTTCATGCCAGAAAAAATGCCATTGACGATCAATTGAATGCCATGTAAAAAAGGAGAGTTTTTCCGTTCAGGGGGGAAAAACGACTTGTGAAAGGGAATCCGTTTCAAAACACAATTTCTTCGTATACGATGGCATTGTGAATTTACAAAGTTAAGGAGGGCTGACCATGAGCCAAGACTTCACACTCCCTTATTCCGACGAATTGGGTTTTTGTAACATCAAGATGTCGGCAGTTGGGGGCGATGGCGCCAATATGGCCGGAAAAATGCTGTTTAAAATCGCCCTTGAGTACATGGGGCTGGACGGCGCTTTTGACGCCAAATACGGCTCCGAGAAAAAAGGAACACCCACGGACGTCAGCGTCAAGCTGTGTGAGCGTGGCATTCCCATCCGTCAAACCGGACCTACGGACAGTCCTCACGTTCTGGTAATATTCCGTGAAGACCTCATCGGTCCTCTGAACCTGATACAGGGTGTGCAGGAAAATGCCATCGTGATCGTCAACACGGAGCGCACCCCCGCCCAGATCCGTGAAGAGCTCAAGCTGCACAGCGGAACCATCATCTGTGTCGACGCGCTGGACATTGCGTCCAAAACCCGCTCACGCCTGAACATGCCACTGCTCTCCGCACTGGTATACGCCCTGAAGCTGCCTGAAGATATTTTCGAGAAAACCATCAAGGAAACCTGGCCCAAGCCTGAGGTTCAGAAGTCCAACATCGAAGCGTTCGAGCAGACTCTGGGCAACAAGCAGGAAGAGCACTTCCCCGCTGACGGCAAATTCCCGCTGGTTCCTGGCAAGTGGACCTATGAGACCCCCATTGGCTGGCGCAACCAGAACAAGGGTGGCTACATGGAAACCCGCCTGTTCTCCCTGCACGGCAAAGACATGAAGATCACCCGTCAGGGCCTGATTCCCCTCTTCAACGCCGAGGCCTGTATCCACTGCGCCAAGTGCTTCTACACCTGTGCCGACCCCGGATCTATCATCTTTAAGGACAGCAAGATGGTTGGTTACAACTATGCTCACTGCAAAGGCTGCCTGCGCTGCGTTGAGGTATGTCCTACCCATAAGAAGGGCAAAGCCCTCAGTAAGGGTATGGAAGCTGAGCACCATGATCTCGTTACCAAGCACACCTGGTTCTGAGCGGAAATTAAGGAGGAAATGACAGCATGATAGAACAAATCTCCAAGGTAATTAACGGCAACGAAGCCGTCGCCGAAGCCATTATTCATATCGGATACGAATTCGAAGGCTACTATCCCATCACTCCTTCATCTGACGCCGGACAGGAAGTCAATACGCGCCTGGCCAATGGTGAAGCGGATCTTTCCTTTGTTGTCGGCACCTCAGAGCTTGCCGCCATCGGCATCTGCTACGGCGCGGCCCTGGCTGGCGCCCGCACCGTTGATGTCACTTCGGCCAATGGTCTTCTGCTGAAGCTTGAGCAGATTCCCGTTATCTCCGGTACGCGTACTCCCATGGTTCTGAACCTGTCCACTCGTTGTGTATCCGGCCCGCTGAACATCAAGAACGACCACACTGACCTGGCCACCATGCTGGGCATGGGCTGGCTGATCCTGATGGCCAAGAACGTTCAGGAAGTCTATGACATGAACATCATAGCCCTGAAACTGGCTGAAAAAGTCAACCTGCCTGTGTGCGTTGCCTATGACGGCTTCCACACTTCCCACGGCAACCGTCGCGTGCTGATTGCCAAGGACAAAAAGGATGTCACCAGCTTCATCGGTCCCAAGCCCAAGCGCCCCACCTGTCTGGACGTGGAAGAGCCCCGCACCTTCGGTCCTTACATGAACGACGACATCATCAACAACAAATACCAGCTGCACCTGGCCATGCAGGAAGCCTACGAAGCGCTTCCCGGCCTCTTCGCCGAGTTTGAAGCCAAGTTTGGCCGCAAGTACGGCTTCCTGGACACCATGGGCCTGGAAAAGGCCGACAGCGCCATGATGCTCCTCAACAGCGCCGCTGAGTCCACCAAGGACGCCATTGAACTGCGCAAGAAAGAGGGCAAGGAAAACATCGGTCTGATCAGCTTCAACGTTCTGCGCCCCTTCCCCGTGAAGGAAGTGGTCGGAGCCCTGAAGAACATCAAAACCCTGCTGGTTGCAGAGCGCGCCCATATGTACGGCGCCACCATGTCCTACCTGGCCACAGAAGTTGCCGCCACTGCTCAGCAGGCGGGCAATCAGGTGAAAATCCTCAACCGCGTTTTCGGATTGGGCGGCTTGAATTTCATTCACCGTGACGCCCTGGCGGTTATGGATCAGCTGGAAAAAGCCAATGCCGGTGACGCCAGCGTTCCCGTGTTTGACTACTACCAGCACTGGGATGGCGAAGCCACACCTCCTGCAGCGGAAAAGGTGAAACTGCCCGCTCTGGAGCAGTACACCCAGAATGAAAAATACGAAAAAGTTGATATCAACACCCTGAAGAAGCTGGCCTCCGATATGCCTACCCGTATCGAGAAGATGTCCAGCTGCCCTGGCTGCGGTATATTCACCAACCTGGAGATGTTCCTCAAGGGCATTGACGGCGCCGTGATCCTGACCTTTGCCACCGGCTGCGGCATGGTTGTTACCACCGGCTATCCCGGTACCTCCTTCAAGGTTCCCTATGTCCACTCTCTCTTCCACAACGCGGCATCCACGGCAACCGGTATTGTTGAGCACTACCGCTGGCTCAAGGAAAAAGGTCTGCAGGATCGTGAAATCACGGTTATCGCCGTTGGTGGTGACGGAGCTTCCGACATCGGTATGGACCAGATCCTGGGCGCGGCTCTGCGCAACACGCCCTTTATCTACATCGAGTATGATAACAAGGTATACGCCAACACCGGTGCCCAGATGTGCTACACCGGCTTCAAGGGTATGCTCTCCACCACTTCCCAGGTGGGTAAAAAGTATATTGGCAAGCAGTTTCACCACAAGGACATCGTCGAAATCATGCGCGGTACCCATATGCCTTACATGGCGACCATCGCGGAAACCAACCCCGTCGATGCCGTCCAGAAGGCCCGCAAGGCACAGCAAACGGTTCGCGATGGCGGAATGGCCTTTATCAAGGCATTCTCCGTATGCCCCCTGAACTGGGTTACTGCTGATGACAGCGGACCTGCCATTACCCAGGCCATGCTGGACAGTTGCCTCTTCCCCCTCTATGAAATTGACCATGGGATAACCAAGCTCAACTACGATCCCAAGGACAAAAAGATCCCCGTTGGCGACGCCCTCAAACTGATGGGGAAAGCCACCAGCCACCTCAATAAACCGGAGGCCAAGCCGGTTGTTGAAGAGGTTCAGAAGGAAGTTGATCGTCGCTGGGAGCGCCTGATTGCCATGAACGAGCATCCACTGCTCTGATCCTTATGGGAAATTCCCTTTTTATCCCGGTTCTGCTCTGGCAGAACCGGGATTTTTTTTGACACCAGGTGGCCCTTGAATTTCAGGGGTGGGCGCTTATACTTACCTTTGCCTGCGTGTTGTGAGGTATTTGAGCAAGCTCTTAGATCAACCATAGTGCAAGAGGAGGTGTGAACCATGTTGCCATCACCACTTGATCCCCTGCGCCCCCTGCGCGAGTTTGAACGGCAGTTTGGTGAGCTCCTGGATCGCTTTTCGGGGAAAGCCGGTTCAGGCAGCAAAGAATCACCATTCTTTGCCCCGTCTGTCAACACCCGTGAGGATGAGCAGGGTTACGTCGTAGAGGTAGACCTGCCGGGAGTTCCCAAAGAAGATGTCACCATCGATGTGGCGGGAAATGTGCTGCGCATCAGCGGTGAACGCCGTGAAGAGAAGCGCGAGGAATCTGAAGGGTACATCCATCAGGAAAGCTCCTTCGGGAAGTTTCAGCGCAGCTTCACCCTTCCCGGTGACATTGATGTGGAGAACGTGCAGGCCAGCTACCATGACGGAGTGCTGAATGTCACTATTCCGAAACGCGCCCTGACCGGGAGCAGTCAACCCAGACAGGTACCCATTCAGTGAGGAGTCGCCATGGGATGGATTGAAAAAGCCCGCGAACTGGAAACCCGCGTTGAGGACTTTGTTCGCAAAGGCATGCAGAAAATACGCCCGGCGGTGAGCTCTTTTCTGGGGCATACGCCGCCGGCAAATACCCGCGAAGACCAGGCAGCCTACACCATCAGTGTTGATCTGCCCGGAGTCAGGAAAGACGACATTACCCTGAGCGTCGACAGCGGAGTGCTCCTGCTCAAGGCAGAGCGCTCCATGAGCCGTGAGCATCTGGAGAAGGACTACTACCGCATGGAAAGTTACTTTGGCCAGATTCAGCGCAGCTTTGTGCTGCCACCCGAGGTGGATGAGGAGAAACTGAGCGCTTCCCTTGAGAATGGGGTTCTCAGGATCAGCATCCCGGTGGATCAGAACAAACTTCCCCGCCGTATTGATATCAGCTGACACATGTCGCTATGGTATTTTGCAAGCGTATCCGGAGAGCAGGCTTTCCGGATACGCTTTGTCCGATAAGTGACTTCTGAAGTTTCGCATCCCCGAAACGGCAGGTTGTCAGCGCTGACCCTGATGTCACGCTGCAATGGCCGAAATGGTTCTACACAGACTGCGTCGCTTGACATTATCCTCACCATATATTCGAGTTTCTTTTGCCACTTTTTACCCGCAAAAAGTGGCTGGGAAGCGACCCCCAGTGCTGTCCTTATCAGCCGCCCGCTTGCCTGGAACTGGGGACCGCAAACAACCGCCCTCCATGGCTTTTGGTTTGCGGTTGCCGCCGTCGTGGCGTCAACCCTGCGGGTCCATAGCGTTCCAGTCGGCGCGTTCTGGCTGGGCCAGCACACGGGGGAGAGGCAGAAGCAGGCCGTCCCCCCTGAGCCCGTCCGGTGAGTGCGACGCCTGGCTGGCAAGACCCGAACGGGACACTCACAGGAAGTGAGTGGTCCGGCAGCACTGCAGGGAGGCAGGGGTCAGGCAACGCAAAGAGACCCAGGTGCAAGGCGCGGGCAAAGCGAGGAGGGAGGCGTACTCCCTGTACGTCGCAGTGACGAGCGATGCCCGGCAACGCAGCAGATGGGCCTCTTTGATCAGCCTGCTGTCGGATCTCCAGAACAGGCGAGCCAACGAGCCGGAAAAACGGGCGTTCGGGGGGCGCGTTTTTGTGTCCTTTTTGTGCGGTCAAAAAGGACAATATCCGGAGACAAAAAGTGGAGTACCGATAAGTCAAGCATGCAAAATCAATATAGTTTCCGCGAGATAAATGCCATTATAATAACAGCTTAACTCAAGACAACAAGATGCGAAAGTTGAGTGACTTGTATCGAAAACTGGCAGGAGTTTTCGTATGGGTGCCGGATATGGAAGAATGTGGTACGATGCTGCCTCTCTATGCCTGTTTGCAAGGAAGGAACCCATGTCAGTTACCGTGCTCGGCGCGTGCCCGGAACGAGGTGCTCCGCCTCCCATCCCTTTGTTTGTCGAAGGGGTTTCTGCCGGCTTCCCCTCCCCGGCCCGTGACTATGTGGATCGCAGCCTGGATCTCAACGAACTGTGTATTCGTCACCCTGCCGCCACCTATTTTGTACGGGCCGATGGCGATTCCATGATTGGTGCGGGGATTTTTTCCGGCGATATTCTCATTGTTGACCGATCCCTGGAAGCGGCGGATGGCGATATCATCATCGCCTGCCTGCACGGTGAGCTTCTGGTCAAGAGACTGCGCCTGCAGGGTCAGGTCCGCCTGGAAGCCATGAATCCCGATTACCCTCCCCTGGAGCTGCATGACGAGTCGGAGCTGGAGGTTTTCGGCGTGGTCATTCACTCCATCCGCTGTTTCCGATGACGGCTCCCCACACCTTTGCCCTTGTCGACTGCAATAACTTCTATGTCAGCTGCGAGCGCCTCTTTCGCCCTGATCTGCGGCAGCGACCGGTGATTGTTCTCTCCAACAATGATGGCTGTGTGGTTTCCCGCAGTGCCGAGGCCAAGGCGCTGGGCATAGGCATGGCCGTGCCTGCCTATCAGATCCGCCACATTATCGAGCGGGAAAATGTGGTGGTTTTCTCCTCGAACTACACCCTCTATGCCGATATCTCCTCACGGGTGATGGCGACACTTGAGTCCTTTGCCGATGCCATGGAGATCTACTCCATCGACGAAGCGTTTCTCGACTTTTCCTCCATGGGCGCAGGCGCCCGGGGCGAAGCGTTTGCCCGGCATATTCAGCAGACGGTTGCCAGGCATACGGGTATTCAGGTCAGTATCGGTATCGCGCCCACGAAAACCCTTGCCAAGCTGGCTAACCTTGCCGCCAAGAAGTATCCGGCGACTGGTGGAGTAGTCGACCTGCGCGATCCTGAGCGTCAACATAAACTGCTGAAACTGGTAGCGGCCTCGGATGTGTGGAACGTGGGACGGCGTACCAGCCGCAAACTGGAAGTGACGGGAATAGAGACAGCCTGGCAGCTGGCCTGTGCCGATCCCGTCCAGATGCGTAAACGCTTTTCCATTACGGTTTCCCGCGCGGTTCATGAACTCAATGGTGTCAGCTGCTACGAGCTGACCGATGTTCGCGCTACCCGCAGGCAGGTACTCTGTTCGCGATCATTTGGTTCACCGGTGACCAATCTGGAGTCGCTGGAGCTGGCTGTGTCGGAATACGCCAGTCGCGCCGCAGAAAAGTTGCGGGAAGAGGGGCTGCTGGCTGGCGTTGTCAGTGTATTCGTTCGCACCAATCAGCATAATTCACACGTACCCCAGTACAGTAACAGCGCTACAGGAGAGCTGCTCCATCCCACCGCTGATACCCGTCATATCCTTGAGCGTTCGCTGGCGCTGCTGCGTGCCATCTGGAAAGACAGGTACCAGTATGTGAAAGCCGGGGTGTGGCTGGCGGAACTACAACCCCAGGCAAGCTATCAGCACGGCCTCTTTGAAGATGCCGAGGCGCGCAGCAGAAGCCAGTCGCTCATGGCAGCCCTGGATCACATCAACCGTCGCGGCGAGCATATCTGGTTTGCCGCCAAGGGTGCGGGCATGGATCGGCACATGCGTCGCGAACACGTCTCTCCCGCCAGCACCACCCGCTGGGCTGACATTCCGAAAGCCCAGGCCAAGTAGCCTTCCGTGCCGACCTCCTATTGTTAACCTGCAAGATAAGAGTTAGGCTGAAGTAAGTTAATTCTTGACATCTTTGCGAAGGTACAGTAAAAATCAGGGCATTTTAAGAATCTTTATTATCGCTTACCGCATTGTCTGTGGGGTTCCCATGAGTAAAGCAGCACCAGCTGATGTTGTTCCGTCCTGTTGTCGGGAAGGGCAGGCTTTGCATGAAGTACGCTGTAAGCGTTGTAATCGCCTGCTCTTTAAAGGCAGTGTTATCTCTGTCGAGGTGAAGTGTCCGAAGTGCCGATCAGTACAGTATTTCGATTACTCCATAAACGCTGCCGACAGTAAGTAGTCCCTGGGCTCCGAGCGCTTCAAGCGCCTTTTTTTGCGAGGATTTCAAATCCCTGACCTGTAACACCGAATATCTGCGGAACCGGACTGTGCTGCCGTGAGGTGGTCACGTGAGTTCGGATTTTTCGCATTTCTGGAAGAGGAAGGGATTGAGTGTGTCATTCCAGCAAGTTGTCCGGAGTCATCAAAAAAGCATTTCCCAGATGATCAGAGTCTGTTTTCCCGTGTTGCTGCTGTCGTTGCCCCTGTTGGCTGCCGACTCCGTCGTGGAAGTCGAGGAGCGGAGCCTGCAGCAGGGCCAGGAATCCCAGGTGCGTGTTGAAGCCATGGATGACGAGGCAACCCGTCTTCTGCGGGAGTATCGCGACCTGCAGCGTCAGGCCGACAGCCTGCAGGCCTATAATGAGAACCTTGAGCAGATGATTAGCTCCCAGGAGGAGGAGATTGCCTCCCTGGAGCGTCAGATTGAAGACATACAGGTGACCCAGCGGGAGATTGTGCCCCTCATGCTGCGCATGCTTGACGCGCTTGATGGCTATGTGGAGCGCGATCTCCCCTTTCTGCTGGCGGAGCGCCGCGAGCGGGTGCTGGGGCTGCACGCCCTCATGAAGCGCGCCAATGTGGAGACTCCCTCCAAATTCCGTCAGATCATGGAAGCCTACCAGAAAGAGTCCGAGTACGGGCGTACCATTGAAAGCTATCAGGGAGAACTGGAGCTTGATGGGTCTGTGCGCAGCGTAGAATTTCTGCGTGTTGGCCGTCTGGCCCTGGTCTATCAGACCATCGACCGGCGCGAAAGCGGCTATTGGCACCCCCAGCGCCATGAATGGGTGCCGCTGGACCGCGACTACCATCGCGCCATCCGCCAGGGCATCCGTATGGCCAGCCGTCAGAGCGCTCCCCAGCTCATTGAGCTGCCAGTTCTGTTGAGCGAGGTGCAGCCATGAGGTATGGAATACTTGTGCTCATCGTGATGCTGCTCATGGGCGTATCCAGCGCTGAGGAAGCTGCTGTGCGTACCAGTATCGATGACTTTCTGCGCCAGGTGCAGCAGCAGTCCCTTTCTGAACGAGACATCAACCGCGAGCGCGAGCAGGAATTCTCCCGCGATCTGAACGCTGCCCGGCAGCAGGTGGCCCAGGCCAGGGAACGCCTGGCGCGTGAACAGCAACGACAGGAGCGCTTGGCAAGCGTGTATGACGCCAATGAAGCCCGGCTGATCACCCTGGAAGAAGCGCTGCGGGAGCAGCAGGGGAATCTGGGTGAGATCTTCGGTGTGGTGCGCCAGAATGCTGGCGATTTCCACGCTCAGTTCCTCTCGTCCCTGGCCATGGCCAATCGTCACGATGATCTGGAGTATCTGCGACGCCTGAGCAACAGCCGTACCCTGCCCTCCATCGCCCAGATAGAGCGCATGTGGCTGCTGATGCTGCAGGAGATGGCCGACTCCGGCAAAGTGGTCTCCTTTGCCAGCGAAATCGTCAGTCCCGACGGTCATCGTCAGCCCGGCGAAGTACTGCGTGTTGGTGCCTTTAACGCCATTGCCAATGGCAGGTACCTGACCCATGTGGAGGGGCGGAACCAGTTTGTGGAGCTGCCCCGTCAGCCACAGAACCGTTACCTTCGCATGGCCAGCCGCCTGGAAAACGGCCAGCCCGGCCAGACCTTCGCCTTTGCCGTTGACCCTTCCCGGGGGGCCATCCTCTCCCAGCTGGTGCAGTCACCCTCCCTGACCGAACGCGTTCGCCAGGGTCGGGCTATCGGGGTGATCATCCTCGTACTGGGCGCTTTCGGCCTGGGTATGTTCGCGCTGCGTTATACCTGGCTGCACATCATGGGACGACGCATCAGCCACCAGATGGAACACCGCAACGATATCCATCCCAACAATCCCCTGGGCCGCATTCTGGCCCTCTATGAAGAGAACCGTGAAACCGACGTGGAAACCATGGAACTGCGCCTGGACGAGGAGATTCTGCGGGAAGTACCCCGCCTGGAGTGGGGGCTGACCACCATCAAAATCCTCGCGGCCGTTGCCCCGCTTCTGGGGCTGCTGGGTACCGTGGTGGGCATGATTGAGACCTTCCAGGCCATCACCCTCTTCGGTACGGGCGATCCCCAGCTGATGGCCGGTGGCATCTCCCAGGCCCTGGTGACCACCGCCCTTGGCCTGGTGGTGGCGATACCCCTGCTCTTCCTGCATAACCTGGCCACGGCCAAAAGCCGCGCCCTGATCAACACCATGGAAGAACAGGGTGCCGGACTTCTGGCCATGCATATGGCCAGAGGTCGCGGAGAGGCCCATGCCTGAGATCCTTTACGATATCGGCAATTTCTTCCACGCCGGAGGTCAGGTGCTCTGGGCCATACTCATCGTTGCCATTGCCATGTGGGCGCTCATCATTGAGCGCTACTGGTACCACTGGCGGGTTTTCCCCCGTGAGTTCGCCACCCTGCTGCAGCGCTGGGAGCACCCGCCGGTCAGCGATCTCTGGCTGGCCAGGAAGCTTCAGCAGATGGAGATCTCGCGCCTGCGCCAGCAGTTGGGTGCCTCGCTGTTCCTCATCCGCACCTTTATTGCCATGTGCCCCTTGCTGGGGCTGCTTGGCACGGTTGTTGGCATGATTCAGGTCTTTGAAGTCCTGGAATACAGCGGCACCGGCAACCCCCGGGCCATTGCCACCGGGGTTTCCATGGCAACGCTGCCCACCATGAGTGGATTGGTGGTGGCGCTCTCCGGGCTCTTTTTCAGCATTGACCTGGGACGCAGCAGTGAATCCCGGGCCCGCCAGGCCGCCGACGTGCTTTCACGCTGCCTCGGGCGTACCTGCGCCATGCCCGATCTTCAGCCCCACTGGATAACCACCCTCTGGAACCGATGGAAAACACGCAAGGCAGCTGCCGGGCTGCCGGAGCAGGAAACACCATGAGACGACGCCGACAGCGGATAACCGAAAACAGTTCAGCCGAAATCGATATGACTTCCATGATGGATGTGGTCTTCATCATGCTCATCTTCTTTATCGTGACCACCTCCTTTGTCAAGGAAGCCGGCATTGAGGTAAGCCGTCCCGCCGCCGCCACCGCAGAGCGCCAGGAACGGGCCAATATCATGATCGCCGTCTCTGAAAACGGAGATATCTGGATTGATCAGCGCCAGGTGGATCTGCGGGCCGTACGCGCCAATGTGGAGCGCCTGCGGGCCGAAAATCCCGAAGGGGCCGTGGTGATTCAGGCCGATGCATCCTCCCGCACCGGTATTCTGGTGGAAGTGATGGATCAGGTTCGCCTGGCCGGAGTCCTTGACGTCGCCATAGCAGCGAGCCGTCCATGAGCCATTTTTTCATGAGTCCCGCGCTGGTACGGCATCTGGTAGCCATTGCCTGTGGTGGTGCCGTGGCCCTTGGGCTGTTCTGGCTCATGAACGCCATGATCAGTGGCAGTGCCGGTGAACTGGATGCTGCCCGTCAGCGCATGGTGATGAACTTCATCCGGATTGACGAAGCCCCGACCCCGGTGCAGCAACGGGAGCGCCGTCGCCCGCGACCGCCGGAGCCGCCGAAGCCCACCCCGCGCATGGAGTCCATGCAGGCACCATCGCCGATGCTGCGCGCACCACAGATGAAGACCCCCACCCCGGATTTTCGCCCCAATCTCTCCATGACCGGCATCCCCGTGATGGCCACCGGCATGGACGGACTGGTGGCCTACTCCCAGCCCATGACCCCCCTCTCCCAGGTGCAGCCCATGTATCCGCGCCGCGCCCTGATGGAGGGCATCTCCGGCTGGGTTCGACTGAGCTTTGTCATCAATCCTGACGGCAGTGTGCGTGATATTCAGGTGCTGGAGGCCAGCCCGCGCCGGGGCATTTTTGATCACGAAGCCCGGCGGGCCCTGAGCCGCTGGCGCTTTGCTCCCCAGACCATAGCCGGTGAAGCCGTGGCCGCCCACGCCACCATAACCATTAACTTCAGTCTCGATCAGTGAGGTGATGAGTATGTGCAGACGGAAAATCTCCCAGAGCCTTCTGGCGTGCCTGCTGCTGACACTGGCCAGTGTGTTGCCGGTGCAGGCCAGCACCATTTCTCCCATGGCCTATGAAGCCCTTACCGAAGTCCATGAGCTGCTGCAGGAGTCCCAGTGGCTGGAAGCCGGTGAGCGCCTGGATCGCATGATCCAGCGTTTTGGCCGTGAACCCTATGCCCAGGCCACCGCCTGGCAGATGCGCGGCTATGTCTTCAGTGAACTGGATCAGCATGATAAAGCCCTGCATGCCTACGAGAAGGCCCTGGACACCGAAGCCCTGGACGCCGAGAGCAGCCAGCAGGTGCTCTATAACACCGCCCAGCTGCTGCTGGTGCTGGAGCGCTCCAGCGAGGCGGTGGAACGCATTGGAAAGTGGCTTGCCGAGTATGCCGACCCCACGCCGACACAGCAGGTACAAGCTGCCTGGATCTACCTGAGTGCCGGGCACCATCGCGATGCCGCCACCCTTATGCAGGGCGCCATTTCCCGCGTGGATGAGCCACAGCAGAGCTGGTATCAGATACTGGTGGCGGCCCTGCAGGCCACCGATGACTTCCGTGCCCTGGAACAGTGGCTGCCCCGCGCCATCAAAGACTACCCCGAACAGAAGACCTTCTGGATGCAGCTGGCCTCTGTCCACCTGCAGCAGGAGCGGCACCGTCGCGCCACAGCCACCCTGGCCGCTGCCTACCATAACGGACTGCTGGAGGACTCCAGCGACCTGACCTACATGGCCCAGCTCTTCCTGCACGCCGGCGTTCCCCACAAGGCGGCGCGGGTTCTGCGCGAAGCCATGCACAAGGGCACCGTGGAAGACACTGCCCGTCACTACGAAATGCTGGCGGAAATCTGGCTGCGCTCCCGGGAGATCGGGCTGGCCATTCATACCTACGAACAGGCGTTGAAAGCCGGTGCAGACCACGATGTAAGCCTGCGCCTGGGCCGCCTGCTGCTGCAGAACGAGGACCACCACGCGGCCCTGCCCCACCTCAAAACCGCCGCGAAAAGTGACAAGGGCCGCACCCGGGCGGAAGCACTGCTGCTCCTGGGTATGGCCGCCTACTCGCATGGCGCCGTGGAGGAAGCCCAGCACGCCTTTGTCGAAGCGCGAGCCTATGAGGAAGTGCGCAGGCAGGCAGAGAACTGGCTGGAGTATCTGAAGCATCCAGGCTGACCCTTGAGTAAGACAGCTTCACTCACAACCACGGAATACGCGGAAGGACACGGAAAGGGGAAGGGAGATGAACGATCTGCTTCTTGAAGAAGAGTCATATGCCATACGTGGTGCTGTTTTCGAGGTTTACCGCGAAATGGGCTGCGGTTTTCTAGAAACCGTGTATCAGGAGTGTCTGGAAACGGAGTTGAGCGCAAGAGGCATTCCCTTTACCGCTCAGCCAGAATTGCGGTTGCATTACAAAGGCCAGCTTTTGCGGCAGGTCTATAAACCGGATTTTATCTGTTATGAACAGATTGTTCTTGAACTCAAAGCCGTCAAGGAAGTTTTGTCAGAGCACAAAGCTCAGATCATAAATTATTTACAGGCAACAAACCTGCGGCTGGGGCTGCTGGTGAACTTTGGAAGTTCACCTAAAGTGCAGGTTGAGCGTTTTGTGCGTTAACCCCCTGCCTTTAAGACAGCTTCACTCACAACCACGGAATACGCGGAAGGACACGGAAAGGTGACATAGAGATGAATAAGCATTTTGGGAGAAATTGTTTTGATGTTTCTGGCTTTCTTCCGTGCCTTTCCGTGTGTTCCGTGGTTGAACATCTTCTGCGTGCAACTCCATTCGGAGTTCACATACAGAGAGACCCGTGAGAGGTCCGAAAATTTTTTTTGGAGGAAGGAATGAGGAAAGGAAAGGAACTCTCACGTCGCCTTGGCTTCAGCGCCATGGCCATGCTGACGGCCAGTCTGGTGGCTCAGGCAGCCGAAAACGCCCAGGAGCTTGCTCCCATGGTTGTCACCGCTGCCGGTTTTGAACAGAAGATCACCGACGCTCCGGCCAGTATCACGGTGATTACCCGTGAAGAGCTCATGCGGCGGCCTTACACCACCCTGATTGACGCGGTGCGCGATGTCGAAGGTGTGGATGTGGGTGAAACGTCGGACAAAACCGGTCAGCGTACCATCAGTATGCGGGGCATGGGTTCGGATTATACCCTGGTCCTGATTAATGGCCGTCGTCAGAGTAACCACGGGGATATCTATCCCAACAACTTCGGCGGGAATCAGTTCAACCATATCCCCCCCCTGGACGCCATTGAGCGCATCGAGATTATCCGCGGCCCGGCTTCAACCCTCTACGGTGCCGACGCCATGGGTGGGGTTATCAACATCATCACCCGTAAGGGCATGGACACCTGGAGTGGTTCTATTTCCCACGGGCGCACCTATCAGACCAATGATGACTTTGGCAATGATATCACCACCGATTTTAACATCATGGGCCCGTTGATTCCCGGCGTTCTGGGCATGTCTGTTCGCGGCAGCATGTATAATCGGCTGGCTTCAAATCCCGAATATGCGCCGGTAAGAGACCCTGCAGGGGAGCTTCATACCCGTGGCCTTGGCTTTGGTGGTGGTGGCAAAACGGTGAATAATGCCAATGAAAGCTTTGGCTTCAGTCTTGACTGGACTCCCGACGATCGTCAGAGGATCAGCTTTGACTATGACACCTCCAAGCAGGTTTATGACAATACCCCCACCTATAACGTAGCTACCCAGTCAGTCTCCTACCCTCTGGGAACGCTGGATGGCATTGATTCCATCTGGCGCCAGCAGGGGGGACAGGTGGCTCCCCGCGTTGGCTACTCCACGGAGCAGGAATTCACCCGCGACCAGTGGAGCCTGGCCCATGAGGGGCAGTGGGACTTTGGCCGCAGCATGGTGGCGCTTTCCCACATTGCCACCAATAACAAAGGTCGCAGCATGCCCTTTACGGTGGCAGAGCGACAGTTACTGCAGGAAATGTATGATGGCACCGGTGCCTATGCGGGAATGACAGAGGCAGAGCGCAGGGCATTGGCTGAAGAAACGTTTCTGCCGCGTCCGCGCCGTACCCTGGAAAGCAGCCAGTACACGCTGGACGCGCGTCTGGATATCCCTCTCTACGATATGGCCGGGAACCATATGCTGGTAGTGGGTGGACAGGTGATTGACGGGGAGCTTGAAGATGGCGTTTTCGGTATGGAGGACAATAAGACCAGCGCCGTCCAGGAGCACAAAATGTACTCCCTGTTTGTCGAGGACAACTGGAGCCCCGTTGACCCCTTGACCATTACTGGTGGTGCGCGCTTTGACGACCACGATATGTTCGGCAGTCAGGTTTCACCGCGCCTCTATGCGGTCTATGCCCTGGACAGCCAATGGACCATCAAGGGTGGTGTAAGCACGGGCTATAAGACACCAAAAACCACTGATCTCTACGATGGTATTGTCGGATTTGGTGGACAGGGCACCAGCCCCTGGGCAGGGAATCCGGATCTTGAGCCCGAAACCAGTGTGAACACAGAGGTTGCGGTGTACTGGAGCCACCCTGATCGACACAGTTTCAATTTCACCTACTTCCAGAACGACTTCAAAGACAAGATCGCCCGTGGTGAAGCGACCCAGACTTGTGTCGCCACTGGTGGTCAACGCCCCTGCGTCAATCTGGGCGCTTATGAGCAACTGGGCTTTGATACGTACAGTCAGAACATCAATATCGATAAGGTAGAGATCAGAGGGTATGAAATGGCTGGCCGCTACCAGATTCTGCACAATCTCTCTCTGCGCGCCAACTACACCTATACGGACTCGGAGCAGAAGAGTGGCGCTAACAAGGGGCGTCCCCTCAACAATACCGCTGAGCATATGATGAATGCCACCCTTGACTGGGGCGTCACGCAGCGCCTTAACCTCTTTCTGACCATGCAGGCGGAGTCTGATCGCTACCGGGGCTGGGATAGTGATGCGGATAAGGCTCGCTACTATAAGAGCTACGAAGTGTTGCATCTTGGGACATCCTTTAAGCTGAGCGATGCTGTCACGATTAACGCGCGCATCAATAACCTGCTGGATGAAGACTTCACCAGTTATCAGACCAGCTTTACCGACAATAATGACGGTACCTACAATGCGACCTTTACCGACGACTATAACAACAAAGACAAAGCCCGCAACTTCTGGGTTGGCGTGAACGTTGTCTTTTAATCGCTGACCACTTCACGCCCTGCAGGTTCGTCATGAGCCTGCAGGGCTCTTTTCAGGAGATCCCATGCGTACCCTGCTGACATTGCTTTTGATCGCTGTGCTGATAAGTTCCGCCAGCGCTCACTATATCTGGCTTGAACGTGCTGATGAAACTTCTGCCAGGGCCTACTTCGGTTACTGGCATCGCGGTATTCACGAAAAGACCGGTGACAAGCTTGACGATATCAAGGCCACCGGGATTCTTCCCGCAGATATTGCGGGAGCCAGTTACCGCCGCGACGATCATATCGAGATCACCATCAAGGCTCCTGGCGATGTGGCGCTGGTGGAAGAAACCGGACTGCGCCGCGCCCGTATCGGCACGGAAGTGACCCGCGCAGTGGCGCTGGCCCGTGCCGGACGCTCCCAGGCCAACTCCCTGGTGGATCTGGATCTCGTGCCCATGGTCCCCGACGGAAACCGCTTTGCCCTGCAGTTTCAGGGCAGTCCCCTGGCCGACACCGAGATTACCGTTTACGACCCGGATCGCCAGGAACAGAAGCTGACTACCAATGCCCTGGGGCAGGTGCAGATTCTCACTCTCAAGGCGGGGCAGTATCTGGTGCGAGCTTCCCATACCCATGAGCAGCCTGGCGAAACCGCTGAGGGTGAGCATTATGACCGAACCCGCTACGGCCTGACGCTCACGTTCAGCAATCCATGAAGTGATGGCGCTGGCTTTTTAAGGCGTCAGTTCGCCAGGAACGCACACGTTCGCGTGAGTCCGCTCTCTTCCATAAAGGAGTTTATTGATGTTTCGAAATATCTGGTTTCAGCTTCACTGGTTCTTTGGCATTACCGCCGGGGTTATCCTGATTATCGTCGGGGTTACCGGCGGTATGCTTTCGTTTCAGTCGGAGATTCTGCGCCTCATGAATCCCGGTGTGCTGACGGTCACGGTTCCTGCGGGTGCTGAAAAGCTCGACCCAACGGAGCTTCTGCGCAAGCTTCAGCGGGAGTTCCCGGATCGTACCGTCAACTCCCTGACGCTCCATACCGGAGCCAATCGCTCGGCGTCGGTAAATCTGGCCAGTGCTGATCCCAGGATGCGGCGGGGTGAGACGCGCTATGTCAATCCTTACACCGGTGAACTGCTGGGAGAGGTGAAGGGGCAGAGCTTCTTCTCCGCGACCATGCGCCTGCACCGCTGGCTGCTGACCGATGAATTTTTTCATAACCGCACCCTTGGCAAACAGATCGTGGGAGCCTCCACGGTGCTGTGTATCCTGCTCAGCATTACGGGGATCTACCTGCGCTGGCCCCGCCAGGTGAGCAGCCTGAAGGTGTGGTTGACCTTTGACCTGAAGCGTCGCGGACGCGGCTTTGTCTGGGATATGCACGCGGTGCTGGGAACCTGGGTACTCATACCCTTTCTGATCATGTCACTGACCGGGCTGTACTGGTCCTATGGCTGGTATCGCAATATGCTTTTTGATATCAGCGGAGTGCCGCGCCCGGCTGCCCGGGTCATGCCTCCTCCGGCGGCACCTGAAGCGACACCGGAAGGAGTTGCACCAGCCCAGCGTGGTGGTGAAGGCTCCGAGCGGACACGGCCCGAAGGGCGATCCGGCGAGCGAGGCAGCGGCGCGGGAAGAGAATCTGCTGCGCCATCCAGCGCTGCCATCGCCCGCGAACTGGGCGTGGTATGGACGTCGTTTCAGGAAGCTTCCCAGGGCAACTTCAGCCAGGTTCAGCTGCGTATTCCCCAGGGCAATGGCCAGGAGGTCAGCGTTACCTATCAGGATGCCAGACCGCAGCATGAGCGGGCCAATAATCGTATGACCATTCACCCCGTGTCGGGTGAAGTCACCCTGCATGACCGGTACGCCGACCGGCCCCTCAATGTCCGTCTCATGGGCAGCATGCTGCCGCTGCACGCGGGAAGTTACTGGGGCCTGCCGGGCAAGATCATCTTCATGGTGGCCAGTATCCTCATGCCATTGTTCACCATTACTGGTTTCATGCTCTACTTTGAGCGCCGTCGCCATAAAAAAGCCGCCCTGGCAATCGCTTCCGAGGCCCGGCAGGCAGATGCTGACGAAAATGCCGAACCGCTGCTGATTGCCTATGCCAGCCAGACCGGCTATAGTGAAAGCCTGGCCTGGCAGAGTGCGGCGACACTCCAGAAACACGGTTACAATATCAGTGTGAAGGAACTTGGCAGCCTGAGCGCTTCCGATCTTGGCAGTTATTCCCGCGCGCTGTTTCTGGTATCAACATTCGGTGACGGTGAGCCCCCGGTCAGCGCCCGCCCCTTTGTGCGGCTGATGGCGGAGGGAGATCTTGCCCTGAATGGTTTTGAATATGCCCTGCTGGCGGTTGGAGACCGCCAGTACGAGCTGTACTGCAAATTTGGCCATGAACTGGATGCCTGGCTGCGTGACCACGGCGCCGTGTCCCTGTACCCCATGGTAGAGGTGGATAACGGTGATCCCGAGGCCATTGCCCGCTGGCAGCAGCAGCTGGCCAGTTTTCCCGTTGCAGGTTCTGCCCTTGTTTGATGCGTAAAGGCACTTGTGTGATGTGTGTGCTGCCTTTAAGAATCTTCAGGACAGGATGGAATCATGAATCGCGAAATGCAATCACGTCGATGGCGTCCCTCAAGGCGCGCACTGTTTCTTGTGTTGCCAGGGCTTGTGCTGCTGGCCGGGGCAGGCTATTTCAGCTGGCAGCATATGTTCAGCAACCAGAAAGGCCAGCAGGCCTGGAGCATTGCCCAGGTCCAGAAAGGCAATATCGAAAACCTGGTAACGGCCACGGGTACCCTGCAGCCACGCAATTACGTGGATGTGGGAGCCCAGGTGTCGGGCCAGATGCAGAAGATCCATGTGGAGGTGGGCACCCAGGTGCAGCAGGGTGAACTGCTGGCGGAGATCGACCCGACGCTCTTTGTGGCCAAAGTGGATGCCACGCGGGCCCAGCTGCGTTACCAGCTGGCCCAGCTACGCGATCGCGAGGCGCAGCTGATCCTGGCGGAAAACCATTACCGGCGGCAGAAAAATCTGCTGGCGGAAGATGCCACCACCGAGGAAAATGTTCAGAATGCCGAAGCATCGCTGCTTTCTGCCAGGGCTCAGATCGAAATGCTCAGGGCACAGATCGACCAGACGGAATCGACCCTGCGCTCCGATGAAGCCAGCCTCAACTACGCCATGATCTATGCTCCCATGGACGGCACGGTGGTTTCCGTCAGCGTGCGCCAGGGGCAGACCATCAATGCCAGCCAGCAGGCGCCGACCATTCTGCGCATTGCCGATCTTTCCACCATGACCGTGCAGACCCAGGTTTCCGAAGCCGATGTCAGTAAACTGCGCATGGATATGGAAGCGTACTTTACCACCTTGGGCAGTCAGGGCCGGCGCTGGTACGGCAGGCTCCACCGGGTGGAACCCACACCCACCGTGGAAAACAACGTGGTGCTCTATAATGCCCTGTTCGATGTCACCAATGCCAATCGCGAACTGCTGCCCCAGATGACCGCCCAGGTCTTCTTTGTGGTGTCCTCGGCCCGCGACGCTTTGCTGGTGCCGGTGGCAGCCCTGAGCATGAGCTCCGCAACGAACACGAATACCGCGCAGCGCCGTGAACGGCCTGCGGGGGCAGAATCGGGCGATCGCGCGCGCATGCCCGGTGGTGAATCCGGTGAGCGCAGTCGCGCAGCCGCTACTGCCAGTGCCACTTCCCGCGCCACCGTTCAGGTCGTTCTGGCCGATGGCACCCTGGAACCCCGCGAAGTTGAGGTTGGAGTCAGCAACCGCATTCAGGCGCAGGTGCTTTCCGGCCTGGTGGAAGGTGAACGGGTTGCCGTGGGCGTTGCCCAGGCGGGCAATTCCGGCGCGGCGCGCACTGCGACTGCCGGCAGCCCTCTGGCTGCTGGGGGTCCGGGCACGGGCATGCCCAGGGTGCGCTGATGGCAGCATCCCAACCCCTTATTGAACTGCGGCAGGTCACCAAGACCTATTTTAATGGTGAGCTCTCCGTGGAGGTACTCCACGGTGTCGACCTGAAAATCTACCCCGGCGAATTTGTGGCCATCATGGGCGCTTCCGGTTCCGGCAAGTCGACACTCATGAATATCCTTGGTTGCCTGGATCGGCCCACTTCAGGGCAGTACCTGTTCATGGGACAGGATGTCTCGGATCTGGAGCGCGATGAACTGGCTCGCCTGCGCCGGGAAGAGTTCGGTTTTGTCTTCCAGAGCTACAACCTCATCAGTGTGGCTACGGCGGTGGAAAATGTGGAGGTGCCAGCGGTCTATGCCGGTATGATTCCTGCCATGCGACGCGAACGTGCCCATGCCCTGCTGGCTGAGCTGGGCCTGGAAGATCGCCTGACCCATCGTCCGGGGCAGCTCTCCGGTGGGCAGCAGCAGCGGGTGTCCATAGCTCGAGCCCTGATGAATGGCGGTCGTATCATTCTGGCCGACGAACCCACGGGCGCCCTGGACAGCAAGAGTGGTGCCGAAGTCATGCGGCTGCTGCGCGAACTCTCCGCCCGCGGCCACACGATCATTCTGATTACCCATGAGCGGGAGGTGGCTGAGCACGCCAGCCGCGTTATCGAGATCCGCGATGGAGATATCCTTTCCGACCCCGGACCGCAGCCAGTGTCTTCGGGAAAAGAGGGTTTTGATGCTCAGCATCAGAAGGACTCTTTCTTCGGTGAGCTGCTGGAGGCGACCCGCACGGCGGTACGCGCCCTGCGCAGCAATATTTTCCGCACGATCCTGACTCTGCTGGGGATTGTCATCGGTGTGGCATCGGTTATCACCATGCTGGCCATTGGCGATGGCGCCAAGCAGGAGGTGGTGGAGCGCATCAGCTCCCTGGGCAGTAACCTGCTGACGGTGCGGCCGGGAGCCCCCAATATGCGGGGGCGGGGTGGAATTGCCACCCTGGTGCCCGATGACGTGGTGGCCGTGCGGGAGCTCTCCAATGTGCTGGCAGCTGTGCCGGAGCAGAGCAGCTCGGTTACGGTGCGCTTTGGCAACTTTGACCATCGCACCGAAGTCAACGGCACTTCTGCCGATTTCCCCGTGGCGCGGGCCTGGCATCCGGCGGAGGGAACCTTCTTCAGCGCTGACGATGAACGCAGCTACGCCACCGTGGCCGTCGTGGGTCAAACGGTTTCCAGTGCGCTCTTTCCCTCTGGTGATGCCCTGGGACAATTTATTCTCATCAACAATATTCCCTTTCAGATAATCGGCATCATGGACGAACGGGGCGCCGGACTGGGGGGGCAGGATCAGGATGATGTGGTCCTGGTGCCCTTTACCACCAGCAGCCTGCGCCTGACCGGACAGCGCTTCCTGCGCAATATGATTATTGCCGTCGAGGACGTACGGCAGATTGACCAGACCCAGGAAGAGGTGCACGCCCTGCTGCTCATGCGGCACGGCGGTGTGGAAGATTTCCAGATCCGCAATATGGCCGCCCTGATTGACAATGTGACCGAAACTCAGAACACCATGACCATCCTGCTGGGTTCCATCGCCGCCATCTCCCTGCTGGTGGGTGGCATTGGCGTCATGAACATCATGCTGGTCAGCGTCACCGAACGCACCCGTGAAATCGGCATCCGCATGGCCACTGGAGCGCGCATGCGCAATATTCTCCAGCAGTTTCTCATTGAAGCGCTGGTGGTCTCCGCCATGGGCGGGCTGATCGGTGTGGCGGTGGGCCTCAGCGTTGCCGCCATCGTCGGTTCCCTGGGAACCGCCATCCACTACTCTCTGACTCCGGTGGTGCTGGCCTTTGGCTGCGCCTTTGCCACAGGGCTGGTGTTCGGCTATCTGCCCGCCCGCAAAGCGGCGCGGCTGGACCCGGTGGTGGCGCTGGCGTCGGAATGAGGCAAAAGCCATAAGGGGCAAGGCAGAAGAAAGAAACCACGGAAGGCACGGAGAACACGGAACGAGAGGATATTTTTTTTCCAAAAAACTCTTTCCCACTCCTGGCTGTTTGTCCGGACTTTCCGTGTATTCCGTGGTTTATCCTCTTTACTATAAAGGCCTCCCCTCTTGGCGGCTTGATTCCCGTGGTGTGAACCCGGTTTTTGTCTTGTGCAATCGCATTGCAATGCAGATTTACGGCCTTGATAAGGGCCTGAATGGAAGTGTTCTATGAAAATACCGTTTCCCATATGGCCTCTGCAGCGGCTGTTCATCGGCTGCTGCTGTATTGTCCTCAGTGGCTGTGCCAGCCAGTTTGCCCCTCCCGCGCGTCCCGAACCCGTGCTGCCCGAAGCCTGGCAGGCCCAGCTGCCCGCTGAAGCCCAGGTACCCGAAGGCGACTGGTGGCAGCGTTTTGGCTCCCCGCGTCTTGAGGAGCTGGTGCTCATGGGCATGGAAGGCAGTCCCGACCTTGCCGGCGCGGTGGAAAGAGTGATTCAGGCAGAAGCTCAGCTGCGCAGTACGGGCTCTTCCCTCTTTCCCGCCGTGAACCTCAGTGGCGGAACATCCGCCCAACGCCGCAGCGTTTCCGGTGGCAGCAGCACCAGCAGCGAATCCACCAACCTCTCCCTGGGAGCCAGCTACGAAGTGGATGTGTGGGGACGCATTGCGGCGGATGTGCGGGCCTCCGAAGCCAATCTCGCGGCCAGCCACTTTGACTATGAAAGTGTGCGCCTGAGCCTGATCGCCGGCGTAGCCAGCGGCTATTTTCAGCTGCTGGCCCTGGAGGAACGCCTGGCCTATTCCCGCGAAAACCTCGCCATCAGTGAACGGGTGTTGGGCATCGTCGAGGCGCGCCAGCGCCACGGCACCGCCTCTGCGCTTGACCTGGCCCGTCAGCAGTCCACCGTGCTCAGCCAGCGCTCCACCCTGCTGAGCCTGGAACAGCAGCAGCGCCAGACCCGCTCGGCCCTGGCCATTCTCCTGGGCGTCGCGCCCCAGGAATTTGCCATCAACCCTGAGCCCTTCAGCCAGTTGCGCGTTCCCACCGTCGACCCCGGAATGCCTTCAGACCTGCTCTTGCGGCGACCCGATCTGGCGCGGGCCGAAGCCCAGCTCGTTGCCGCCGACGCCAGCATTGTGGCGGCCCGTACTGCCCTCTTCCCCTCCATCTCCCTGTCGGCTTCGGCGGGAGCCGCCAGCAGCGGGCTTCTCTCCCTCTCAAGCCCTACCAGCACCCTGAGCCTGGGTGCCTCCATCACCCAGAGCATCTTTGATGGCGGGCGCCGCCAGAGTCAGATTGCCAGTGCCGAATCCCGCCAGCGTGAGCTGTTGGAAACCTACCGCAAGGCCATTCTGACCGCCCTCAAGGAAGTGGAGGACGCCCTGAACACGGTCCACTTCAGCTCGCAGCAGGAACAGCTGCAGACAGACATCCTGGCGGAAACCAGAAGGAGCCTGCAGCTGGCGGAACTGCGCTACCGCGAAGGAGCCGATGACCTGCTCAGCGTGCTGGATGCCCAGCGCAGCCTCTTCAGTGCCCAGGATCAGATGGTGCAGCTGCAGCTGACCCGCCTGAATGGTGCGCTGGAACTGTATAAAGTTCTGGGGGGTGGGTGGCAGTACGCCGGGATGTGAGAAGCGTTTTGAACTGAGATGCTTGTACTGCGATAGCGGTGTGGAGTGCCTTGCCCAGTGTGGCCAAGGGAATACTGCCGCTATCGCAGTATGTCTATTTACAACGGGGAGAAAAGCACTCAGGACGTAGCCATAAATCCCGACAATTTTCCACGATTGCCACGAAACATGTCAGAGTGTCATATTTCTGCATGCCATAAGGAGAAACGCCGAGAACCCGTTATTTCGGGGGTGCGAAACCTGAGTTTCCCCCTATGGCTTTCATGATGGCGACTCGGGTGGTTTCTATGTCCTCTATTGTGAGACTGTCATGAACTTTCAGGTCGGCATTGATCCATCTGCTGACATATGCACCGTCGAGGTACTGAAAAGCGCTTCCCCACGCCCACCTTCCTGCAGTTGAACACTTCCTCACCTCCTCGTAGATGATGATCTCGCACCGTACTTACAGCAGAGTTCCGCTCTGTCGTTGCTCATTCCAGTCAGAATTGGGTCTTGACGATCGTGCTACGAATATGTAAATTGTGCCACCTGGAGTGAGCTTCGTCGTATTTCATGAGGAGTGGTTATGTTAAGAAGGTTCTTGGAAGGTTGGAGGGCAGGCTTCGCAGTGGCATTGCTTGCCGTGACGGCGGCACAGGCGGATGATCCCAAGGTATCAGTACAGCTTGAGCCTGTGCGCGTTACCGGAACGGCGCATGAAAGTACCGGATACCGGGCCAGTGAAGTGAGTGGGGCGACCGGCATGCCCATTGATCCGACACTGGTGCCCCAGGCGGTGACTATCGTGACGCCACAGATGCTTGAACACCTGGGTGCCACGCGCATGGGCGATGCTTTGCCCTTTGTCAGCGGGGTGTCTTCTCAAAACGATTTCGGCGGAATGTGGGACAACTATTCCATCCGGGGTTTCGAAGGTGATATCAACCGGGGGCCGGTTTTTCTGCGGGATGGTGTACGGGCTAACCGCGGGTATACAGGCAAACAGGATGCTGTCAACCTTGAGCGTATTGAAATTCTGCGGGGGTCGTCTTCGGCATTGATCGGCAGAGCTGATCCCGGTGGAGCGGTGAATATTGTGACCAAGCGCCCCAGCTTTGAGTCATCCGGCGAGGTAACGCTGGCTGCCTCCAGTGATAAGCCCCATCGGGCGACCTTCGATTACACTGGGCCTCTGAGTGATTCCATTGCCGGCCGGATCAGTGTGGCGGTTGAGGATGGCGATACCTTCCGGGATCATGTCAGTGAAAATCGCTTTGTGGTGGCACCAGCTTTCTCATGGATTCTTTCCGACAACGCGCGTGTGCACTATGATGGCGAATTTTCCCAACAGAAGCGCCCCCTTGACCGTGGGGTCATGGCGGTGGATAACAGGCTCGGTGTGGTACCGGTGACGCGCTTTCTCAATGAGCCCGATGATGGCGACATCACTCTCAGGACCCAGGCAAATCGTCTGCGTTTTCAGGCTGATCTCAGCGAGAACTGGTCCAGCCAACTGACTCTGGCCCATATGCACAGCACGATGAAGGGCGATTCCACTGAGGCCATGGGCCAAAGCGATGGCTACCTGATTCGCGAACGGCGTCACCGCGATTATGAGAGCGATGATCTGGTGGCTTCAGCGGAGATCCGTGGCAGTGTGGAGCTTTCCGGACTGCGCCATGACCTGCTGCTGGGGGCCGAGCTGAGCCGATACGAACAGGACTTTCTCATGCGGCGCAGTGCCCGCACGCAGGCCAACGCGTCTGATCCCTACGCGTTCAATATTTACAATCCGGTTTACGGTAGCGGGCCCATACCCTTCGACGATTCGCGGACCAATCAGCGCGAGGATGCTGAGGATACCCTCGCCTTCTACGTGCAGGATCTCATTCATGTGAACTATGCGACCCGTGTGCTGGTGGGCGGACGCTTCGACCGCTTTGAGCAGGAGACGAAAAATCTCCAGACGGGGGTGAAGGCATCCCAAAGGGACAATGCCGTCAATCCGCGAGTCGGTGTCAGTCACGATCTCACCTCCCTGGTGACGGTTTTTGCCAATGCATCACGGGCATTCAATCCCAACTCTGGTGCGGATCGTCATGGCGACCAGTTTGATCCCGAAACCTCCACTTCCTACGACATTGGCCTGAAGACCACACTGCCCGGTGGACTCTCCCTGGACGCCAGTCTCTTTCAGATTACCAAAGAGAACGTGCTTACCCGCGACCCCGTTGACGCCGCCTTCTCGGTGACCGCTGGCGAGGTCAGAAGCAGGGGAATTGAGCTGGATGTGAACGGGAAAATCACCGAAAGCCTCAGTGCCAGCTTCAGCTACAGCTATACCGATGCCCATATAGTGGCTGACGGGGTTACCTTCAGCCAGGATACCCGCCTGAATAATGTGCCCCGCAACCAGGCCAGTCTGCTGACCAATTACGGATGGAAACTGGCCGACAGGGATGCCAGCATCGGCGGTGGTATTGTGTATGTGGATTCGCGGGTGGGCAACCAGAGCAATACCGACTTTACTCTGCCCTCGTATTCCACGGTGCACGTTCGCGCCGCCTATAAACCGCGACCTGATATGGAAGTCGCCTTTATCATCGACAACCTCCTGGACAAGGAGTATTACACGGCCTCCTACTGGGAGCACTGGGTTACCCCGGGAGCGCCGCGTAACTATACCCTTCAGGTAACCTACCAATTCTGAATCAATAAGGAGTTCTTATGCGTCTGCTGAACACATTTACGGCACCCGTACTGCTGGCGGGCCTGCTTGCTACCGGAGTCTGTGCCCATGATCTGTGGGTCAATGCCAGCGAGTCCGGCACATCACTCACGGCGGAACTGGGCTATGGTCACGACTTCCCCGTGGCGGAGGCCATCGCGGAGGACCGGGTCCATATTTTCCCGCCCATGAAGGTTTTCGGCAGTGGGGAAAGCGTGGAGATGATTCAGGAAGGGGAAAACTATCGCTACGTGCTCCCTGAGGGTGTGGCGCCGGGAACCTACTATGTGGCTGCCACCTATCGCCCGACCTACTGGACGCGAAACCCGGCTGGATGGCGTCAGGCCACAAAACGTGATGTACTGGGCGCTCTTTACTGCTCACAGGCCCAGATGTTCGGCAAGCGACTGCTGATTGCGGGCGATGCCGTGCTGGATGAAACGCAGATGACCTCTCCCGTAGGGCACCAGCTTGAACTGATACCCCATACCGCCGTTTCGTATAGCTCTGACCAGTCCATTGAGATTGTGGTCCTCTTCAATGGCGAGCCCCTGGCGGCAGCGGAAGCCGAAATCTTTTTTCGCAAGGGTGAAGGCGAACTGGAATCCCGTAAAATCAAAGCCGATCCGTCGGGCCGGTTGGCTCTTGTCCCGGGGAGTGCCGGAGAATTTCTCATCAAAGTCAGCCATCAAGAGGATTATCCCGATAAGCGGGTCTGTGATTATCATACCTACGCCGCCACCCTTACCTTCAGTATCCCCTGATTGCCATCGAATCTGAGCCCAGATGCTCCACCGACTCGTGTTGAGCGGCGGGGCATTTCTGGTTTCATGCGCGCCTGGGATTCGAGGCTTTTCAGTGTACTTGCGGTACCGGGATATTCCGGGAAGGGTGAAGTTGAACTTAGTTCCTGCTATTTTTGTGTTGCCTCTTTAGCTTTATCGCGGTAAGAGTAAATTCGATGGTGTCATGGGGTGCTGGCAGTGCGCCACCACTTCGGGATGTTCTGTGGAGGCTGATGCTGTCAGCACCCCATGTCAGCGTGAATACGCGTAGACTTCGATGAACCCTGAGTACAGGAGGGCCGTTGTGGAAAAAGACCCGCCGGATGTGACGATTCTGGACCAATGCCGAACACTCTACGAAGATCGGGGTTTTTTTGTGGTGCAGCACGATCGACGGGAGTCTCGGGGTACCTGTCTGCGCGCTGGCGTGTCGCCCCAAGTCGGGCGTGGCTGGATGGATATACGTGAGCTGCGTGATGGGATTTCCCTTGGGCGTTGTGATTGCGTCATCCACTCTCCTCATGAGTACAGCTATCCAAATTTCAGCTGCAACCTTGGTTTTAATATGCTGCTCTGTGGCGGCTTTCAGCTGGGTATCCCCGAGCTTGGGCTCTCAGAACAGGTGCAGGCTGGTGACCTGTGGCTGTGCAGTGGCCGTGTTGAGGAAGTCCGTTACCGCCACCAGCCTCACACTACCATGCGCGGGCTCTCACTGGATATACCTGTTCATGTGCTTGATCAATGGCGTGAGCAGCTTCCGCAGCGTTTCAGTCGCAACCTGGACGCCTTGCTTTCCCGTGATCCTGCCGTCTGCATGCGCCTGACACACCATCGTCCGACCATCAGCCGGTTGGCCACTCGTCTGCTTGCACAATCCTGCAGTGATGTTTGTGACGAATTGCGTCTTGAGTCCCAGGCTCTGGATATCCTGGCCGTCTTTCTGGGGCTTGATATCTCTGCGGAAGAAACCCGCCGTCACTGTGGTGGCAGTCGTCGCAGTGTCGCCATTGACGAGGCGGTGGATATCCTGTGCAGCGAATGGGTTGATCCGCCAACCATCGCGGCCCTTGCCCGCCGGGTTGCCCTCAATGAATGTTACCTGAAAACCGGCTTCCGCCAGCGCCTTGGCATGACCATTGGCGAGTATGTGCGCAAGCTGCGCATGCAGAAGGCCCTGGAATTGCTGGAGACCGGTGAGCACTCGGTGCTGGAGGTGGCCCTGATGGTGGGATACTCCTGTCCGGGGCATTTCAGCGGTGCCTTCAGACAGTTCCATGGCCGGCTTCCCTCCAACTGCATCAGGTAGCGCTCTTCCCTGCTCTGTGTCTAATGAGAGTTCAGGTTCCCCCTCCCCCGTTTTCCTCTCCTGGTAATGCCTTGAGTAGATCACTCATCCATGCTCTTTCACTTCCCTGTATTCTTTTTCCGCTGTCATAGAGAGTCGGAATGGAAGGACATTGCCGTCGCAGGCTGAAAGGTTTCCCGATTGGAGCAGTCGTTTTCCCGTGTCGAGTAGCAGACTTCTATGAGCTGTGGGAAAAGAGTTAGCTGTAACGTATTTTCTTCCCGGAGACTTCATGGAGGTTGTGGATGAGACATGATGTGCAGGTGTGGTGTGCGAATCAATTGCGGAGCGGAAAATGGGGTCAGGTCCCCATGGTTCTGGCACTGGTAGTGTGGTTCAGTGGAGGGGCTGCCTGGGCGAACGAAGGGGATGCTGAAGCGTCCGGGCAGGTAAGCGTCCTGCAGACTATCACGGTGACGGCCAATAAAATTGAAGAGGACATCATTGATGTCCCTCAGAGCATTACTGTTATCAACGAGATAATGCTTGAGGATAAAGGCATCAAATCCGTGGCTGACGTTATCAGGGAGATTCCGAATATGAAGGCCAGCTCAGGTCCGATGGCCAGTGCGGTAAATTTTCGGGGCCTGAATCCCTCTATATTCACGAACAACAATCCTGTGGTGATCTATATTGATGGGGTTGCTCACAGTGGGATCGAAGGGTTTGATGCGTCGCTCATGAATGCCGAGCGGGTCGAAGTGCTGCGGGGGCCTCAAGGTACTCTTTACGGTAAAGATGCCATTGGCGGGGTCATCAATATTGTGACCAAAAGACCATCAAATACCTGGCAAGGGAAGGTGGAGACCGAATACGGCAGTTTCAACTCAATGCGAAGCGCCCTGAACGCAGGGGGTGCGCTGATCGATGACAGGCTTTTTCTGGGCTTGAATGTCCAGTACCGGCAGGATGACGGATGGATCGAAAATACAGCCGCCGGCATGGACAGTGATTTCAATAAGGAAAATGATCGGCGACTGAACCTTAACCTGACCATGACTCCTACTGATCGTTTCACCGCGAGGCTTTCGTTGACGAATGAATACACGCAGCAGTATGGGATCAATGGTATCGGCATACCCGGCAGCGCTGTTATTGGCGATTTTTCCAGAGATGATGCCAAGAAACAGGAAGTGGATATGCCGACCAAACAGGTCACGGAAAGTAATGCCCAAAGCATGGGTTTGACCTATGAATTTGATGCCGTGTCCCTGAATGCGGTGACGACCAATAAAACGGTTCAGTTCAATGGTGAGTACGACTCGGATTTTGGCAATGATCCGCTATACGCAGGTCTGGTTCAGTTCAGTGATTTTGATGTGGACAGCTGGACTCAGGAATTGCGCTTGTCAAGCAACGCTGGACAGGGTTTGCGTTGGGTGGGTGGTTTCTATTTTGAAGCCGAGCGTCACAAACAAGGGCGTATGGGCATGCAATTCCCCGATTTTGACCCGGTAAGTTACGCATACCTTGGAAACTCGGAGATGAGTGCCGTCTCACGAACCGATTCAGACACTCTTGCTGCCTTTGGTCAGGTAATTATCCCTTTTGCAGAACAGTTTGAGTTGACCTTTGGTGGACGTTACCAGCGTATTACAAAAGAAATTGACCTCTCCATGTACTACTTGCCCGTGGGCGTGCCAGGTCCAGCCATGTATGAGCTGGAGGCGGAAAAGACCTGGAACGCATTTCTGCCGAAGGCAGCCATATCCTGGCAGTTTGCGGATGCATGGAACACATATGCGCTGTGGTCAAAGGGGTATATGCCTGGAGGGTTTAACTATTTCGCCATGGCAGGCAGCGCCGATGATAATCGGTTTGAACCTCAGACCTCTACAAACTATGAGTTGGGCGTGAAGGGTAACTTCGGGCAGGGCTCCATTGCGGCATCGTTATTTTATATGGATATAGAAGATATCCATATATCTAAATCCATCGGCGCGATGTACGTCACGGATAATGCAAAAAAAGCCTACTCTCAGGGTGCAGAAGTCGAGGTGACCTTCCGCCCTGTGCATGGGCTGGAGATGAACTCTTCAGTGGGGCTCGTGAAGGCAAAATATCGCGATTATGACTGGGGTGGTGGCAATTTTGACGGGCAGACCATTGAGCAGACCCCTGCACACAGTGTAAGGGCAGGCGTTGCCTATACACATCCTCACGGGTTCTATGGGCGTATTGATGTGTCCAGCACAGGCAGACATTACTTCTACGATGATGCAACTGCCCTTGAGCCATTTCCGAAACAGGACGCCTATACCCTCGCAGATGCGAAGTTCGGGTATCGGGTTGCTGACTGGGACTTCTATCTTTACGGACGTAACCTTACCGATGAAAAATATATCAGCATGTACTCGGGTATGCGCGTTATTGCCTATGGCGACCCCCGCACCTTTGGCGTCGGAGCGCGCTATGTCTTCTGATGGTCCTCCCGCAGTCCTCATCCTGAGGCTGTGTTAGGCATACTCTTTCCTTTCTTCACTCCTTTTTCCGCTCTGCCCGGCTGAGTACATCAGCCGGGCAGAGCACCCTGAAAACCATGCCGGAGGGACAATACTGTCACCCCAGGCACTGCCGGTGTCCGAAGATATCGGCTGAAAAAATATCGCGGGAAGCCTTCCCGCAGGAGCACATTACGATGCGAAAAGAGACGAGTCTGAGAGTACAGGGGCTGAAAAAAACCTACGCCAACGGTGTCTGCGCCCTTGATGGCGTGGATCTCGAAGTGGGGCCCGGCCTGTATGGACTGCTGGGCCCCAACGGGGCGGGCAAGAGCACCCTTATGCGGACACTGGCGACCCTGCAGGCCCCGGATGCGGGTGAGATTTATCTGGATGAAATAGATGTGCTGGCGCAGCCTGATCACCTGCGAAAGCGGCTCGGGTATCTGCCCCAGCATATCGGGGCCTATCCTGGTGTCAGCGGGCGTGACCTGCTGACTCGCTTTGCCTGGCTCAAGGGTCGCACGGATCGCCGGGAGCGTCAGGCTGAGGTGAGTATCCTCCTGGAGCGGGTGAATCTTAACGAAGCTGCCCATCGCGCTGTCTTCACCTATTCCGGTGGCATGCTGCGCCGCTTCGGTATTGCCATGGCCCTGATCGGTTCGCCGCGCCTGCTGATAGTGGATGAACCCACTGCTGGGCTTGATCCGGCCGAGCGCAATCGCTTCCACCGGGTTCTGGCTGATGTGGCGGCCGATGCGGTGGTTCTGCTTTCAACCCATATCGTGGAGGATGTGGAGAGCCTGTGCGGTCGCCTGGCCATTCTGGCCCACGGCCGCATCCTGATGGAGGGCTCGCCTTCTGAACTGATCGGCAGTCTGGAAAATCGCCTGTGGTCACGGGTGGTGCCACGGGGCGACGAATTACCCGAAGCCCTCCATTACAGTGCGGTACCCGATGGCACCCTGGCTGTGGTGCAGGCAGAGGCTTCGCCGGGGAAGGGCTTCCGGCGTCACACTGCCTGTCTGGAAGATGTCTACCACCTGGCGCTGGCCCAGGCAGGTCTGACGGGGGCAGAGGAATGAAGTTCTTTCTGAAGGAAGCCTGGCATGAATTTCGTTTTGGCATGAGCAGCGGTGTCGTGATTCTGGTCTATCTGGTGCTGGTGGGGTATCTCCTGCTGGTGCTCAGTAACGCTGATTATCTGCGCGATATGGGGGCGGTGGACGTACCCCGCAATGCGCCGGCTCTGGTCTATCTCATGTCTTCGGGGATGTCGTTTTTCCTCTTCTTTATCTGGGCCTGGGTGTTCGCTCAGCCTATTCTGCGTGATCAGGCCGCTGGCCTGCATGAGGTGGTGCTGGCTTCTCCTGTTTCCCTGCGCCAGCTGCTGGGGGCGCGCTTTGTGGGAGCCCTGGCCGTTGCCATTGTGATCGGCAGTTCCCAGGTTGTCGGCTTTGCCATTGCACCCGTTCTGGAGTGGATGGGCGCTGTGCCGGAGAATTCCTTTGCTCCGACCCCCTGGCTTGCCTTTGGTTGGGGAATGCTGCTGTTTATTATTCCCCTGGCCCTGGGAAGCGGTTCTCTGTATTTCGTGGCCGCCCTGCGCGGCCGCAGTCTCGGCGCGCCTTTCGCGGTGGCGGCTGCCCTGATGGGTTTCTGGATGGTCTCCATGATCATCCTCAAGGACGGGTATGTGGACCCCTTTTATTTTGCGATTCTCGATCCTTCCGGCTTTGCCGAGACGGAGTATCAGGTTGTCGACAACTGGACACCCCACCAGAAAAGCACGGCTCTGCTGGCCCTGACCCCTGGCCTGATCTGGAATCGTCTGATCTGGTGCGGTCTGCCACCACTGCTGCTGGCGGTTTCCCTGCTGCGCGTCCGTCGGGAGTGGCTGGTGCTGGAGCGCGGACGCGCAGTCATGGCGGTTGCGTCGGGTAATGAGCTGGGGCCAGGGCCACAGGTGTTGCCGGGGCCTGTCGGCGGGGCGGTTTCGTGGAGCCGTGCCGCAGCCAGTGAATCCTGGTGGCAGGTGCGCCAGGTGCTCAACCGTCGCTGGATGTGGCTGACCCTGGGCATGCTGGTGCTGCTGGGGTTTGCGGCTGGGTTTGTCCATGGCGTGCAGCACGCCTACGGTCCCATGGTGCCTCGCCCCGAGCTGGTCACCCCTCTGCTCTCCAGAAATTTCTATCTCATCATCGTGTTTATGCTGGCTGGCCTGGTGGGCCTCGCCATCCGCCGGGATGGCCGGGGTGGTATTGAGCAGATGCTGGACGCGGCACCGGCGCCGAACTCTGTGCGCCTGGCCGGACTGGTTGCCGGTATGGCAGGCATTGCCCTGGTCCTGGTCATGGTTCCGGCTCTGGCCAGCCTTCTCACGGCGTTGTTCGTGGCACCGGAAAGTGTGCGCCTGGTCTTTCCCTTTGCGCACCAGTTCTTCGTGCTTCTGCCCGCGTTACTGGAAATCTGCGCGTTCACCCTGTTACTGCACATTCTGATCCGCCGTCCGGGGCCGGCCTATGCCGCCTCTATCCTGGCGGTGTTTATTATGATCGTGAACCATGAGGCCCACCTGGTGACCTATCCACCCCTGGAAATAGGATTGCAGATACCCGTGCATATTTCCGGGCTGACGGGACTTGGCCCCTGGATGGAGAAACTGCTGGTCAGCGGCGGTTTCAAACTGGCTCTGGCAGCCCTGCTGCTGGCCCTGAGTGCCATGCTGGTCGTACGGGGCACCGATGACCACTGGAAAGTGCGCTGGAAAACATTTCGCCGCTCTCTGCGTGGCCGGGCTGGTATTGGTGCCCTGGCGGCGACAATCTGCCTGGCCCTGTTCAGTGTGGTGATGTTTGAGCGCTATGTGGCGCAGGGTCATTACGAGAGCCGTGCCACGGAGCTTGCCCACGATGCCGCCTGGGAGCGTCACTGGCTTGGACAGGCCGCTCCTTTCACGGTGGCTGGCGGGCATGTGCTGCTGCAGGTATATCCGCAGCAGCGGCAGCTTGCAGGGCAGTGGCGCATGGAAGGGGTCAGCTCCGACAATGGACACCTGCACGCTGCACTGCCCGATCTGCTGCGTTTTCAGAAAGCGATGGTGGAGGGACGCGAAGTCGTTGCCGAGGTGCGTCATCACCATGTGGCTGTGCCTTTGGAGAACTGTCCTCCCACGGGTTGCCAGGTGACTCTGGAGTGGACACTGTCGGCGCGGGGCTGGGACCCTGAGCATCGGCCACCCTGGCTGGTCGCCGATGCATACTGGCTGCACGCGCCGGACCTGATGCCTCGGCTGGGCTTTGATGCCAACCATGTGCTGCGTACTCCCGCAGAACGGGAGCACTTTGGCCTGCCGAACCCCGTGGTTCTGCCTCCCTACGCCTCCACGCTGGCCGCTGGTGCCGCGGCTGCGGCGGGTGATTGGAGTTGGGAGGTACAGGTACACCGGGGGCAGGAGATCGTTCATGTCCAGCGCGGAGCGACCCATGGCCTGCTGGATTTTACCGATGCCTGGGTGGCTGGTCTGGAGGAGCATGATCATGGTGCGGTAACGCTGCTGCATGATCGCAGCCGCAGGGGCATGGCGGCGTCGGTGGTCGAGGATCTTGACGCCATGGGAGCCTGTATTGGTCAACGCATGGGACGCGTTCCGCCAGTTTCCCACATTCTCCAGTGGCCCCGTGAACTGGGCGAGACCCGCCTGTCGGGCGAGAGGCTGCTGCTGGCCGAAGCGCCCCACTGGGATGTCCAGGAGAGTGGCGTGGGGCGATGGCTGCGACGTTCGGCCATTGCCCGGGCCCTGGCGGAACGGGTGATTCTGGATGACGGCGATGTGCGCGAAGGTGAGGGTTCCCTGTGGCTGAATCCCGGACTCTCCGGTGCCCTTGGCCTGGCATGTGTGGCGGAAGCAGATGGCCTCAGTGCCCTGTCGGCCCTGCTCTCTCACGGCACGGATCAGGTGGCGCGTTCCCTGGCAGCCAGCACCATACCGGTGACGACGCTGCGGAGTGCTCCGACGGAATCGGGCTGGGCGGTGGACTATGCGCCGCTGGCGCTTCTGAATCTGGTAGTAACTCAATCTTCCGGTGAGCTGAACGCTCTGCTGGCAGATGTACGCCAGGGCGATGCGGTCAGCGCACTGCGGGCGAAGGTGGGAGCGTCCAGCGCGGAACGGCTGCTTGGTCCCCCGCTGGCTTCGGATGTGCGCCTGGGTGGTGGCAGTGAACTTCAGATTACCGGAGAACGCTGGATATGGCATGCGGGTGGCTGGCAGACGGAAGAGACGCCTCTGGAGCCCTGGCGCTATGTGATTCGGGACGGAAAGCTCCGGGGGGAACCGGTGAGTGGCCTGGAGAGCCATGCCACTGATGCCTGTGACGCCCTGTACCTGGATGGACGCTTCGCCTATGAGCGGGCTCCCGTTGATAATCTGTGGCGCGCATCGTCACCGGAGTGTCGCTGATGCGGCTGCTGTCCGGAGGTCTGATATGAAATCGCCTTTGGCCCATGGAATGCTGAGCAAACCCGGTATCTGGGGAGTGATGGCACCCGTCATGGGGGGAATTCGCGGTGCCATGGCCCTGGCGGCGCTCGGTTCCATGGCAACCATCGGTGCTGTCGTGGTCCTGGCGCTGGTGGTGCATGAACTGCTGCAGAGTGATCCCCAGCCGGCACGGTGGATGGTGCTGGCGCTGCT